>CAYLKT010000017.1:0-4377 GCA_964384305.1 uncultured Thermoplasmatales archaeon
AGCAAAATTTTAGCTCATACACTGGCATATCGCTTAAATATTTTTCGCTTTCCTAATAGATAGAAATCAGCCCCCATCTTTTTTAAACAAATCTTTAATCATTTATTTATATCTTTAAAAAATTCCAAATTAAAATAGAGACTATTCCAAGAACTACAAGTAGAATCCATGCAATATATGCAAATTTTATTCTGACAAGCCATTTTGCCTTTTTCTCAGGAGTGTCAAAAAATCTTCCAAGTATCGGATCTTCTTCTAGTTTTCCCACATTATTTCCTTCTTGACTCCATTAAAGCCTTAACCCTCTTTCTTCTAAAAAAATCTTCACGCTCTCGCTCTTCCAGTTGCATTTCAATATACTTACGAGTGGCGTAGAGTCGAGGAATAAGGTTATTTTCAAGTACATTCACCCGTCTTTTGGTTTTTTCAATCTCTATTGCAAGAGATTTAATACCCCCTTCTAGATCAGCTAGCTGTATAAGTCTAACAATCAACGCATTGAATTTTTTCTGCGCATCATCAAGCTTAGAACATGTTTCAAAAAAACCATATTGTGGTTTTATATCAGTTTTTATACCATCAATATTCATTTTTGGTATTTTTACTCCCATAATATTATCACTTTCAAAACTTATTTCACCAAGATCATCGGTTAAAAATGATATATCTTTTACTTTTTTTTCACCCATAATCATCTGAGCTTGAATAAGGCACAGAAAAGCAGTTTTAAAATCTTTATCTATTTCACCGGAAATCTGATTTCTCTGTTCAATTATGTCAAAAAATCTTTCTACAAGAGCATCACGTTTTTCCTCCAAGAGCTTATGTCCTTTTTCCGCCAGTATTATTTTTTTACGTATTTCAAGTAATTCCATTCTTGTAGGGCTTACACCCTCGAGTATCTGCTCAACCATACTTTTCTACTCTTCATCTTTTTTTACAAGATATTTTCCGATATGTTTTTCATCTATTTTTTTAAGCTCAGACTTTGGCAGAATCGAGAACAAACCCCATGCGATTGATAGCGTTTGTTCTATGGTTCTATCTTCATGATTTCCTTGTGTTACAAATTGTTTTTCGAATTCATCGGCGAATTTAAGATAACGTCTGTCACGATCGGATAGTGCATCTTCACCAACAATTGCAACTAGATCACGGAGATCGCAACCTTCTGCATATCCGGCATATAACTGATTTGAAACACCAGCATGATCAACGCGCGTTCTTCCTTCACCGATGCCTCGGTCCATTAAACGTGAAAGACATGGCAGTACTGCTATCGGTGGGTAAATGTCTTTTTTATGCAGGCCCCTCTCCAGAACAATTTGCCCCTCAGTAATATAACCTGTAAGGTCAGGTATTGGATGGGTTATATCGTCATCTGGCATTGTAAGTATTGGGATTTGTGTAATAGATCCATTTTTACCTTTGATTCGCCCAGCCCGTTCATAAATACTTGCAAGATCAGTATACATATAGCCAGGGTATCCACGACGACCGGGAACCTCTTCACGAGCAGCAGCAATTTCGCGAAGCGCCTCGGCATAATTCGTGAGATCAGTTAAAACGACAAGAACCTGCATATCAAGATCGAAAGCCAAATATTCAGCACAAGTAAGTGCCATACGTGGTAAAATAACACGTTCGATCGTTGGGTCATCAGCCAAGTTTAGAAACATAACGGTTCGTTCTAGTGCTCCCGTGTTCTCAAAATCCTTAATGAATAAATTTGCCTCTTCAGAAGTAATACCCATAGCGCAAAAAACAACAGCAAACTTTTCTTTACTTCCTAGAACCTTTGCCTGACGAGCAATTTGTGCAGCTAGTTCATTATGTGGCAGACCTGCTCCTGAAAAAATCGGTAGTTTTTGCCCACGTACAAGTGTGTTAAGACCATCAATTGTTGAGATGCCTGTCTGAATGAACTCACGAGGATACTCACGAGCAAACGGGTTAATTGGGTTACCATTAACATCCCGGCGGTCATCAGGAATAATAGGTGGTGCATTATCAATAGGATTGCCGGTTCCATCAAAAACACGACCAAGCATATCTTTAGATACACCCAGCTTCATAGTTTCACCTATGAACCGTACAGACGTTTTCTTGGTGTCAAGTCCTTTGGTTCCCTCGAAAACCTGAACAATAGCCTTATTCATGAACGCTTCAAGTACTTGGCCAGTACGAATCTCACCAGAAGAAGTTCTTATTTTTACAACCTCATTGTAGGCTACGTCTTTTATACCATCAACAATCATAAGAGGTCCAGCGACTTCAGATACTGTTGTATACTCTATGTCTTTGTTACTCATCTTTTATCTAGCCCCCTCAACAAGAGCATTAATTTCTTTTTCCATTTCGAATTCTATCTTCTTAAACCGTTCTTCAAATTCTTTATTTGGAACTGTTCCCATTCGTGCAAGACTTTCACGGCATTTCATGGCAATAATGTTATCTATGTGGACGCCTTTTTCGACGGCATCTAATATTTTATCCGAGAAACCTAACATAAGCTGCAGCATGCCATATTGCTTTTTACTAGGACAATATGTGTCAACCTCATGAAATGCACTTTGCTGAAGAAAATCCTCACGCAACAATCTAGCACTTTCTAAAGCTGCACGCTCTCTTGGCGGTAACGCATCAGGCCCTACCAGTTTTACTATTTCCTGTAATTCTGACTCTTTCTGAAGAATGGCCATAGCACGATTACGTAGCCTACGCCAGTCTTCACCAACTTCTTTATGCCACCAACCACTAACTGCATCAAGATGAAGTGAGTAAGATTTCAACCAGTTAACAGATGGGAAATGACGCCGGTCAGCCAAATCTGCATCCAATGCCCAGAATACTTTTACAATACGTAAAGTATTTTGAGCAACTGGCTCAGAAAAATCTCCACCAGGTGGACTTACTGCCCCTATAACAGATACAGAACCCTCACGATTCTTTGTTCCAAGTAGTTTTACACGTCCCGCTCGTTCATAAAACTCTGCAAGACGAGATGCCAGATATGCTGGATAGCCTTCTTCACCTGGCATTTCTTCAAGACGACCAGATATTTCTCTCATAGCCTCAGCAAGACGACTTGTACTATCAGCCATAAGAGCTACATCATAGCCCATATCCCGATAATACTCGGCAATTGTTATACCAGTATACACACTGGCATCACGAGCAGCTACAGGCATATTAGAAGTATTAGCAATAAGAACTGTACGATCCATTAATGGCTCACCAGACTTTGGGTCCACTAATTCAGGAAACTCCCTTAACACATCTGTCATTTCATTTCCACGTTCACCACAACCAACATAAACAACAACCTGGGCATCACTCCATTTAGCTAGTTGGTGTAAAGCTACGGTTTTTCCAGTGCCAAACCCTCCAGGTATAGCTGCTGTACCACCTTTTGCAACTGGGAAAAACGTATCAATTACTCGCTGACCCGTGATAAGTGGCACTGCAGGATCATACTTTTTAGCAACTGGCCGAGGTTTACGTACTGGCCATTTATGCATCATCTGAAGTTTGACATCACCCTTATCCGTTGAAACAACAGCAATATCATCAACAACAGTAAAATCTCCTTCTTTTTCAATACTCAGTAATTTCCCATTGATATTTGGTGGGACTATGATTTTATGAGTAATAATACTGGTTTCTTTTACCTCGCCGATAACATCACAGGGTTCAAGTTTGTCACCCGGTTTTGCAGTTGGTTTGAAATGCCATTTCTTTTTCCGGTCAAGGGCAAAAGCTTCAACACCCCGAGTGATAAAATCGCCGGTTGCTTTGTATATATCGGGCAATGGTCTTTGTATGCCATCATAAATGTTAGTGAGTAATCCAGGCCCCAGTTCTACTGACAAAGGCATACCCGTAGTAACTACTTTTTCACCAGGCATCAAACCACTAGTATCCTCGTAAACCTGAACAATTGCATTGTCCTTATTGAGGCGAATAATTTCACCCAGTAGGTTTTCTTCTCCAATTCTCACGACATCGTGCATTTTTGCCCCGCGCATGCCATCTGCTTCGATGACTGGGCCAGAGATTCTGATGATTCTTCCTTCTTGAACTTTTTCAGACATTTGCTTTCTGCCTCCAAATTTTTCTTTTTCTTTATTTGCCTTTTACTTCAATTCCAACTGCTTTTTTTATAAGGTGACTAACAAAATCAATGTGATCCTTACTACGGCCCTTTTTATCAGGTATTTCAAGTATTATCGGGATATTATTTATAAGGCGGTAATCATGTAGATGCTTCCCAAGATCCTCTGCTATTTTTTCAGTTACAATTACGATTCCAATATCATTACGGTCTGTTAGATGATTCCAGATTTTAACAGCATCACCATTTGGTACATGAAGTTC
>CAYLKT010000017.1:4477-12484 GCA_964384305.1 uncultured Thermoplasmatales archaeon
TTTCCCTCTTCGCATTTATACGGCACCCTTACCTTCTTGAGTTTATCTATGAAATGTTTGTCGATCGCTGTATCAATTTTTAGATAATCGACCTCTTTACCTGAAACACTACCTATGACAAATTCTTCAAAACCAAACTCTCTTAAAACACTTGGCAGACTATCTTTTTCGCAACTGGCAATTTTATTCAACAATTTCTTTGTTATTGGCAAAACTGCTTGATCAAAACTAGTTTTTTCTATCTCCTTTTCTTCCAGTTTTCTTTTAAGAGCATTCTTAACCAGATGCATATCAAGTTTTTCAAGATAAACATCATAAAATTTGTACATCTTCTTCGAACTGTCATTTTTCATCATTTCAACAGTTGTGATAAAAGTATCATCAAGTGATTTCTGCATAGAATAAGTGTCTTCACCAGAGATGTTGTAATCTTTGAGTGTATTAATTGTCTCCTTAAAAGATATGAGGTCTTTACTGTCAATAATGCTTTCTAGTTCTTTGTCACCAATGAATGGATTTCCCATTGCCTCAAACTTTGCGTTAGGATAAACAAATTTAACATAGGTGGAAAATGGACGTGAAATAACTATTACAGCCCCAGCTAATATAGCTATGATAAGTACCCAGAAAAGGGCATTGCCGGGGTCTAACAGTAGTTCAAACAAGTTTTATTCACTCCATTATTTTTATGAGAAAAGCAGCTTTCCCACCTTTATTCTTATTTCGTCTTTCTCCCGATGTAATGTCCCATCAAACGTGTAATCCAGTGTGATTCTACCATCATCTGATTTTATCTTTATCCCGCCGCATGTTTCAATGTTTCCAGATATGGATAATCCTAGTTCTTCAGCTATTTTTTTGTCAACATCCCTGCAAACAAGTACTGTACAATTTCCACCGAGTTTTTGTTTTCCATCTTTCATTAGCCTTGTCACCATTTTTTTGTATTTGTTTTCAGGTAGTATTGATAGTTCATGATGTGCGCTTACAAAACATTCCTCAATGATTTTTTCTTTTGCTTTCAGCATATCTCGTTTTACAGCCTGAGACGCTTTTGACACCAGTATTTTTTTGATGTTTTCACTTTGTTTTTTACCATCAGCTAGTATTTTTTCAGACTCAACTTCTGCCTCTTGTTTTGCATTGCCTACTATGGTTTTAATTTGTTTCTCTGTTTCTTTTTGTATCTGGTTGATCTCGATTTGAGAGTCTTTTTTTATCTGGTTTATGATTTTTTCCGCTGACATGTTTTACCTTTCTTTTATCCGCCAATGAATTTCAACCCAGTCATAAGTAGAATACCTACAAGAAGACCAAAAATTGCAATTGTCTCAGGCATAACAGTAAATATAATTCCACGTGCTGCAACATCAGGATTTCTTCCAACTGCAGATATTGAACTTGATGCAACCATTCCCTGATTTATAGCAGAAACACCTGTCAATCCAACTGCAAGACCAATCCAAATGGCACCCATTCCCATAAGTGAAGTAACTTCTACATCTCCACCAGCGCCAAGTAGCCCCGCACCCATCATCAGTAAAATAGCAGTTAACAGACCATATACCGACTGAGTCATAGGCAATACCTGTAGAACTAGTAGTTTACCAAATAACTCTGGTTTTTCAGCAGTAACTGCAATGGCTGAGGATCCTGCTAGTGAAAGACCGATTGCTGATGATATTCCTGCGATACCTATTGCAAGGGCACAACCAAGGATTACCATGGCTTTATTATTATTACTTTCTTCATCTCCTTCTGCGGCACTTGCTATTCCTACAGACAACAAAAACATTGTTGTAAACAGGAGTGCCATTATTGCTGCTTTTCTCATTTTCATATATTTTCTTCCTCCAAATATCTTTTTTTAGTCTACATTTTCTTCTTCTATTTTTGTATATTTTCTATTTATTTCAAAAGGTGAAAACATTTTCCCACCTCCTTCATAAAATCTGTTGAAAAATTCAACATATTGAAGTCTAAGTGAATGAACACCTGCTCCGAGAGCTTGAAGCCCTAGGTTTACCATATGCATGACGACTAACAAGATCACCATAACAATCATACCAATGATTTTAATCGGGATCATATCTCCCAGAAGTTGTGAGACGATATTAAATGCAAGTGCCATACCAGATGTTGCAAGGCCTAATGCTAGAAGTCTTGCGTATGAAAGCCAGTCACCAACATAACCTGTTATATCAAAGAATCCTATTGGTCCTGATGCAATGAAAAGTTGTATAAGTCCTATAACAACCATTATTCCTGCTACATAAAACAGGGTTTGAGGTAATTCCCAGCCAAGTATAAAATATCCAATAAGCATCCCGCCTCCTAATTGAAGTGGAACCCAACATAAACGTTCTGTGAGCATTTCTTTGTATTTTTTTTGTTTAAAAGCCTGATAAATGCCTAGAACTATTCCAACATTGAGATGTATAAGACCAAGGATAAGTGCTAATGTTAAAATTGATAAAGGGTCATTGAGTGATTCAACAGGAAAATGAATTCCTAGCAGATCAAAACCATATATTGGTTCTACTGGGCTATTGAAAAAAAACCTGTGGATAAGATCTCCAAATATACTATATGTGAGAATACCAAATATGGTTGTTACAAGCCCCATCCATATTCCCATGAACGCCCAGCTTTTGATCATTTCACTGTATTTTCCAAATTTGAAATAACCCAACAAAGAAAGAGTTAGTATAATGGATCCGTATCCTGCATCACCTAGCATTACACCAAAGAATAACACAAAAAATATACCCATTATAATTGTTGGATTTAACTCATTATATCTTGGTGTTGCAAACATTTCAAGTAAGCTTTTGAAACCATTTGCCCATTTAGGTGTTTCAATATATGTTGGCGGGTTATCAGGATTTACAGACGGGACTTCTGACTCATATGCTATGCAACCATCTGATGCCCTATCTACAATAATCTTTAACTGTTCTTCATTTTTTTCAAGAACCCAACCATTAACTATGTAGGTTGAATTAGTTTTTACAAAATTCTTTGAAACCTCTTTTCTAACTTCTTCAAGTTGAACCTCTTCTCTAAGTGCCAGTAAATCATCTAGTTGGTACTTTGCAAATTTTTTCAGATTAGATTCTATTTTCTTTTTTTCCTTTGAAATCACACATATTTCTCTTCGCATTGTTTTTAAAAGATTTTTTGGACGACCAGACTCCGCACCAATGTTAAATTCTACAATGAATCCCCTACAAATTCTCTCAAGTTCCTCTTTCTCCGAAAGATGAGTTGCAACAATTACAGCACATTCAATTTTTTTACCTGTTCCAAAACATCTGGAATAAATCACAGAATTCTTGAGACTGTTAATTTCCTCGGTCAAACTATCTAAATCCAGTGTTTTCCCTGCTTTAACAATCATGTATTCTGACTGGCCAATATCTGAGATATCCATGTCAAAATCTTTGAGATATTCAATCTGGTCAATATCTGATTTAATTCTTTGTCTTTGTTCATCAAGAGTTTTTAATTTATCCTCATGGACCAATATCTTTTTTTCAATTTCACCAAGTATGCCCTCAGCATAAGAATACAGTTCATCTAATGACCGCGTCTCTACTGTTTTAACTTCAGGGAGTTGCGGATGTAGCATCGATTTTATACCACTCGGCTTATCCCTAATACCATCTAAAATATCAATAAGCCGTGTAAGTCTAAGATTGTAATTAGTACAAACAGATGCATCAGGATGCATTTCTGCTTTTTCAAATTCTTTAAAAGCTTCTGGTTCCTCTTTTGCTATGTTAATAATCTCCATCATACCAGTTTTGTGGAGATTTTTTATAACATCCTCTACGTAGTTTTGATGAATAACAATTGAAACTTTTTTCATGGGAGCTGGAAATAATATGTTTTATTCCCCCGCCTCAATTTCCCCAACAATCAGATTTACTGCCCCCGGTATTTTTTTAGCTACATCTGTATTGATAGATGCAACCTCTTTTTTGCCTTGATTCCTAATTCTTTCAATATCTTTTTTAGCAGATTCTTCTGCTTTTTCAACAAGTCTTTTAACTTTATTTTGAGCAGTTTGGATTATTTTTTGTTTTTCTTTAATCGCATCCCCTTTTGCTTTTTCAACTGTTTTTTCGGCATCTTTTCTGGCAGATTCTATATCTTTAAGTGCTTTTGACTCAGCTTCCTTAATAGTTCGAATAGATTTTGATACCATCTAACTACCCCGTAATAATAAGATATTTATTATGGTTTTTATGTTTAAATTGGGAAACATCCAAATTTTAGGATAAATCTGGCACTACATCCCCCAAAATTTGTCGGTTTTTCGTTTAATTTCGAATATTTTGTTCAGCACATCTCGTTCGTCAATATTTAAGACATCCATTTCGCGTAGTTTTTTAGCATCGCTGACCGGAATATCAGTATATAGGATATCTCCACCTTTGATTTGGCGGCCAACAGTTACACCATCAATTGATATTGCTACTTCTTGACCCTGGGTTGCCTCGTCTACTGATTTATTGTCTGATTGTATTCCTTTTATTGACCCAATTATTTTACCATCTTCCTTTAGCAGGCGCATATCATTCTTTATTCTGCCACCAAGTATCCTTACACCAATTACAGCAGGATGGCTAACACGGAAAACATACTCGGGTAAGAATTTGATCATTCCTGGATGTGTGTAGTCTTGTCTTCTACTACGTTCCAGTTCTGCTTTTTTCATGGCTAGCCATTCATCGTAGTTTTCCATAATCGTGTAAATTACATCTTCATTAAACATTGTTAAATCAGCATTTATTAGTTCTTCCTTTGCCTCGGGCAATATCTTAATGTTAAATGCGAAAATGATTTTGTTAAGCGGATCTAATGTTGCTGCTGCTTCTATGATATCTCTCTTGGATATATTACCAATCTCAGCTTTTCTAATCTTAATTCCTTTTTCTCTTGACTCTTTAATCAAAGCCTCTAATGATCCAATAGTATCTGCCTTGATTAATATTCCTTGCTCATCTAATTCAAAATCAATCTTTGTTTGGCTTCTGATTTCATCAATTATTTCATCAAGGTTTTTGCCAACTACGCGTATTGGTGCACCAGGAATTACACCCTCAAAGTCTGGCGATGATATCTTAATTCCACATGCTGCATGAACCTTGGAAACACTGTCGAAACGCTCACGCGGGTCACGGATTTCATCAAGGGGCTTTGGCTTAAGAAGTGCCCGTATGCTTGTTACTAATGGTTCGCCTTTGGTACCAACCACGATTTTGTCATTGCTTCTAATGGTACCATTGTAAATAATGGCATCAATCGTTGTACCAAGACCAACTTCTTCTTTAACTTCTAGAACGCTGCCTTTACCTGGTCCCGTTTCAACATGAAGTTTATCCTCAAGAAATCGTTGTGCTAATCCAACGAGAACCATAAGAAGCTCGGGTATGCCCTCGCCCGTTTTAGCACTAATTGGAACAATACCAACAGTTTTCCTGAAATCGGCAATGTTAAAATAAAGATCAGCATTGAGTTTTTGTTCAGAAATTGTACCAATCATATCGTAAAGTTTTTCATCAAACATTGTTTTGACATTAACGCGTTGATTATTAATACGAACTTTTGCAGGATTGTCACTCTTCTGCCAACCAGAAATTGCATCAATCTTATTTGCTGCAACAATAAAAGGAGTCTTATATTGCTTCAAAATCTTAATGCTCTCATATGTCTGTGGTTTAAAACCTTCATTAATATCAACGACCAGGATAGCAAGGTCCGCAAGAGATCCTCCACGAGCACGAAGGGTAGTAAAAGCATGATGTCCCGGAGTGTCAATAAACAACAAACCCGGGAGAGAAAACTTCTGGTTTTTCAAAAGATTTCCACAAACACTATAGATTGTGTCAATAGGAACCTCAGTTGCACCAATGTGTTGGGTGATAGCACCACTCTCACGAGATGCTACTGCAGAGCCTCTGATAAAATCAAGAAGGGAAGTTTTTCCATGATCAACATGCCCCAACACGCTAACAATGGGTTGCCTGATATACTTTGAATTTGTCATAACGTCTACATTGCGCTGTTATTGTGAATGCATATATAATTTTTTTTGAATGTGTGATAAAAAAGAGACATCGGAAATCTGTTTAATTGAATTTATAGATATTTGTTTCTCTTTTACAAAAAACAATATTCCCCAGCTTGCTTTTCATTTCAGCAAAATCTGGATTTTGTGTGATAATAGTCCCAGCATTTGTTTGTATGGTATACTTCCAAACCATCATTTTTTCAATCCTCTACAGAAGACATGTTATTCATCATTTAAATTGACGAAGCATGGTTTATTGAAAGTATTAATTTTGAGACAAAGTTGTATTAAAAGGCATAGTTTGGAATTAATAAACCTTTTTATAAAGCAATGTATTTTGCTATTTAGGTCTATTTCTCATGAATGCAGTCAAAAGGCTTTTATGGTGGCTTCTTGCAGGTTCTGCAGGCGGAATGAACCGTGGTAGACTACTACATGAACTTTTTGCAAGACCATATAATGCCAATGAGCTTGCAAAGGTTTTAGGTTTAGATTATAAAACAGTTCGTCACCACATAGAAGTACTTGATAAAAACAATCTCATAACTTATGCAGGCAGCGATTATGGAAAAATGTATTTCCCATCTGATCTACTGGAAAACAACAAGGATATTTTTGATGAGATTTGGGGGCAAATTGGGAAAAAGTAAATATAAAAAAAAGTGACATACAAGGTGAATATAGATGAACGATATTCCATATAAAAAGCAAATGGATCCAAAAGCAAAAGCACTAGTAATTATTTTCATTTTGTTAATTGCAGGTGCATTTATTGGGATTATTGTCTCAAAAACGACTCTAGGCTTTTTCGAAAATCGTATTGCTCAAAGTGCCAATGCCCGTCCTTACTGGCCCGCATTTGTCAACAACTACAGCCTTGTTACAATTGTTATATGCATGAACCTGAGCCTGCTGGCTGGCCTACTTTGCAGTTATATAAAGAGTTTTAGAATAACCAAATCGGGATTTTTGCTGGGGCTGGTGCTATTCCTAATGGTGCTTTTTGTACAATCATTACTCAGCATCCCATTTCTCAACCTAATAATGTCAATTACGTCCATGCCGCCCAAGCTAGGCTTTACTTGTATACTTATTAGTTATCAATCAATGATCTTTACAATTCTAGCAAACATGTTTGAAACAATAGCACTTATAATACTATATTATCTAAGTTCAGAATAGGGGAAGATTTGGGCCTAATTCTGGTATTTTTTGGAATTAAATCTGGTAAAACAGTATAAAAACTGAGTTGCATAAAGTCCTTCAACAAAAAAAATTGGAGGAAAAAATATGAAAAAAAAATTGTGGACAACCATAATAATTGGAGGAATGCTCTTAATGGGTATGTCCTCTATAGTATATGCTAGCGAGACGGGCCTAGAAGAACTTGATTTGCTAGACAATAACAAAACCAGTGAAAATGAATATCAAGACGATGTCCTTGAAGGGAGTACTGGAAATAGTATACAAAAGACCAACGTGTATAAAAGAATGCTGGGTGAAGATTCAGCAAAAATCCAAAGGCTTCGTAACTACCGTGCAGTCAAACAAAATGTAAAGCCTAAAGCAAAATTTGGAGGAGTTTGGGGATACACCGGTGATGAAGAGATACAAGGATATGTTGGTGGTGTAGTTGGAAGACGAGGGCGCATAGGAGTTCTCAAAGGAATATGGAACACCACGGACAACGAAGTAAAAGGAAGAGTTGTAGGAATCCTAAAACATGGTTTCTTCAATGGACGAGTAATAAATGAAGACGGCGAAAAAACACCAATAACTGGGTTTTATAAAATCAACAGGGAAAATCACACCTTTGGTATAAAATGGATGACACCATATGAATCTGGTTTTGTCTATGCAAGATATAATCCCATTAGGCCAGTCATTGCTGAAGATGTCAACGTTGAAGAACAAACTCTAATTTAAAC
>CAYLKT010000018.1:0-2279 GCA_964384305.1 uncultured Thermoplasmatales archaeon
GTTTAATCGGATACGTTTTAGTGTTTAGCATACTTGGGTTACTTCTTATGGTGGTTTTACCTACCGTCTCCGTGAATGAGGGTTCTTCAAGCCCTGTATTTTATGATATGAGCTATATGAGTAAAAGCAATGATACTCAAGTTTATGGTTTATTTAAAGAGTTTCAATCGGTATCATATGTTTTTTTAACAATTATAACATTTGGTTTATTGTCTGAAGTCGGCGTTGTACTCTATGCTTCAGAAAAAAACCGTGTTATTTCTAAGATAATATTACTTGCATCGGGGATTGTGACAACGATTTCAAGTATTTTCGTCGTATTTTTATATCTCTCTCTGGTACAAGAAGTACAAGGACTTCAAGTTGTATTTATGGCAAAAATAGCATCAACCCCTGTAGCATACTCTTATTTACCAATTGTTGCAGGTTTCGCTTCAGTACTTAGTTCTTTGTTATATTTGTTGGCAGTCAGTTTGTTTTGTGTAAAGGGCTTTAAAGAAGCAAAATTACATCGTAAAATAAAAAAGAAAACCATTTCAAAAAAGCAAGTAGAAACAAACAAACCCAAAAAAACTGAAATCAAGGATGAGCCATCTGCAGATGTTCCAAGACAAGCAACCGAAGAAGTTGAAGAGTGGTTGAAAGGCGAAATAAAACATTTGGAATCGCCTCCTGAAAAAGAAATTGAGTCAGAAGAATCTGAAACAATAGCTGGAGATATTTCCGAGATGGGTCAAGACAAAAAAACCGAACCCAAAAAGATTGTAAAATCTCCGTTTTCATCCGATAAAAAGACAGAAGATATTAGAAAAGAAATTGTTCCAGAATCCGAGGAACATAAAAACTTAGATGATTCAGAAGAGATTCCAGTTTCTAAAGAATTTGAAGAAGCGTTGTCATCAGCAATACAAAAAAGACATAAAACACTCAAAAACAAGAGAGATACAAAAATAGTTAAAAAAAGTGGTAAATCTCCTACAACAAAAAAAGAAAAAAAGAAAGTGGCAGAATCTGATGATAAATCTACTGACAAAACTATGGAAAAAGAATTCAAAGATTTATCAGAAAAAAACGATGATCAAGGAATAAATGAACCATTGGAGCAAGTCAAAGAAGACAAAGCACATGATAAAGAAAAAATAAGTGTAAAATGTCCGCAGTGCAAGCATATTTTTGAAGTTGAAAAGCAAGGAAATGTAACAAAAATTAAATGTCCAAAGTGCGGTAAAGAAGGAATCGCTCGGGACTGAACTAGACTAGATGTCGGCTATAATTCTTATTACGTCACCATCTTTTAATTCGTGATCTGAACCAATGACCCTATGCGTTCTGGCATCAACCGCCCTTATAAAATGATCTCCCAAATCTGTATGAACTTTGTATGCTAGGTCTTTTGCCGTACTGCCTCGAGTCATAAAATGTGCATCGGGCAATATTCTCCCTTCTTTATCTGTTAGGTGGGTTTCATCTTCAACAGGATAGACAACTATCAAATCAAGCATTTTTACACATTCTTCTATGCATTTTTGAATGCCTGTTGATCCATATTTTTCTAAAACATTTGTTTTGATGTAATTTAAGGCCTTAATCTGTTTTTCACTCAACTCTGACTCTTTTAGAATTGTAAAATTGTCGTTTCCCGGTTTATAGTCAATTAAGTCTTTTTTTGCAGCATTTGTAAGGGCAAGTTCCGATTCAGCACTCGTTTGAACAATAACGCATCCCTTATCTTTTATTTCCTCTGCTTTCTTCATAAATTCGTCTGTTGCGATGTCACATTTGTTAAATGCAATAAGCATGGGTTTGCTTATTTTTCTAACAAGGTTGGAGAGATTTAAGATATCTTCATCGGACCATCTGTCAGGATTTTCAATATTAAGATCCAATTTCCTGACGGCATCAGATATATGTTCTTCCCTGATTCCAAGGCCTGTTAGTTTTTCAGAAAGCAGTGTTTGAATTTTTTTTCCTTCAAGTTTACATCGCCTTGCAACTGTTTCCCAACTCTTTTTTATAATTCCCATTAACCAATAATTAATTTCCTTTTCGAGAAATTCAACATCCTTTATTGGATCGTGTTTTCCTATGTTGCAAGGATTTCCTTCTTCATCGGTACCTCCTGAAGCATCTATTATATGAATGAGGGCGTGAGCTTGCCTGAGATCATCTAAAAATTTGTTGCCAAGTCCCTTGCCCTTGTAGGCATCAGGAACAAGTCCAGCAACATCAATTGCTTCGATTGGAACAAATCTTGTGCCATCTATGCATTTAGAATTATG
>CAYLKT010000018.1:2379-7931 GCA_964384305.1 uncultured Thermoplasmatales archaeon
TTTTTTTGAAATGCAGATCTTTTTGCCAAATATATTGCCTGCAATTAAGGAGCCTTCTTCAATTTTAACGTCACCGTTCGAGTCAATGTTCCCTTGGATTGTAACGTTTTTTCCACAAAAAATATCGCCTGTTGATTTTATTGTTCCATGCATTTTCACATCGTTACATATGAAAACATTGCCCTTTACATCAAAATTACCTAAAACGTTTGATTTTTCACCAACATTCAAATTTGAATCTATTTTTGATTTTTGAATGCCAATAATTGAGCTATTTGGGATAAATAGGAATTTTTCAGAAATGGGTATCGTTTCACCATCATTTTCTTCAATTTCTTCTAAAATTCTATCAATTTCTTCACTGTGTCCCATTTTCAAAAGCTGCATGATATATATAAAAACATAAATGACAACAGGTATTGGGCTGCGAATGTTAATCCAACCTTTTGCCTCAAAACCTTTCTCAATTTCAACACTATCCCCAACATCAAGATCGCCTTTTAATGAAAGCCTTCCATTAATTTTGCATTTTTCCCCAAAATAGACGTTTCCACCGCTTTTTACGTTTCCACGGATATTTGAGAAGACATCTGCCCTAATGTCATCTGTTGCATCTAAATCTCCATCAATTATTGCATGTTCTCCAATAAAAATCCTGCCATTCGTTTTTATTCCAAATTGGAGAAGACATCTGTCACCAATTACTACATCGCCTTCGGTAATTATTGTTTTCTCTTCAAATTTGGTTTTATCGGGTATTGCTAAGGTTTTCCTATCAAAAGTCATTGAATGAACGGTAACAAATAACCTATTATAAAATAAACGGATAGGTTAAAAAAGAAAAGATTTCACTCAGTTAACCACGTTTCATCAATTCTTGTATATTCAGAAATTTCTTCTGGCTTGAACCACAGATTTATTTCAAATTCTGCAGTATCCGGACCATCTGACCCATGAACTATATTTCTTCCGATAAATTGTCCATAATCTCCACGAATGGTTCCAGGTGATGCTTCTTGTGGGTTTGTTTTCCCCATCATCCCTCTAACCATGTTTATTACATTTTCCCCTTCAAGAACCATTGCAACTACTGGCGAAGATGTGATGTATTTCACTGTTGGCTCAAAAAATGGTTTACCTTTGTGAATGCCATAGTGCTTTTCGGCAAGTTCTTTGGATACAGATACCATTTTCATTGCGGCAAGTTTGATTCCTTTTTTTTCAAAACGTGAAATCATTTTCCCAATAAGTCCTCTCTGTATTGCATCCGGCTTTAGCATTACAAATGTCCGTTCTTTTGTCATAAGTTCACCTTAAGTAAATAGTGGGATAAAACGATCATTTATAGAATTAACGCTTGGGCATTCAGTGAATTTGCAAGTAAATACATAATGAAGCTGATCAGGTTAAATGCTATGTGGGCAGTTATTGCAGAATATAGATTTTTGGTTTTTACAACGATGTATCCAAGAACTAGCCCCATAAGCATCGGCATCAAAACAGGGTAAATCTTTCCGTAAGCCATGTGGGCCATACCAAATAATATTGCTGTTGATACTATGGCAATAGTCTCTCCTGCAAATATGTTTATTTTTTCAAATAAAAACCCTCTGAAAAATATCTCTTCACCTGTTGATTGTACAACAATTATAAAGCACATAGATATTGGCGATAAGTATCTTAATAGGTCCGGGAGATTTGACATATCAGTTTGATCAATTCCAATTGCATAGATTATGCTGCTGAATCCAAGAATGATGACCATCATGGCTATTGCGGCAAGTATGCCCCACAAAAAGGCTGCATCGATATCTTCTCCAGATAACTTTAGATTGCGAAAGGAATCTTTTAATCTAAATTTGTTTACCAATTTGTACCATATTAGAGGCGTTCCTATCAAAATAAGGACGGTTATCAGAGAATTTATGAGCATCATATCTTCTGTTAGCTCCAGGTCAGTTGTTGTTAAAAAGAAGCCAAAGAATGAAAGTAGAGGATATCCTATTATAGCAAATATCGCGAACAATATTGCCAAGAAGGCAGCAATATGAGAAATTTTTCTATAATTAAACTCCATGGATAATGTAACAAGTACTATTTCATAAACATTTTTAAATATCAAATTGTGTTACCAAGGAAGCGATATTCTGGGCCCGTAGGGTAGCTTGGTCCATCCTTTTAGCTTTGGGAGCTAGAGACTCCAGTTCAAATCTGGGCGGGCCCATATCTCTTAATGATATTTTATATCTTTAATCCTTTTAAAACAAGATGGAGCAATTTAGAAAGCGATAAGTTTATCTAAAGATCATTCTTTTTTTGATTTCATGAAAATTACATGCATTTGTGGGTGCAATTACGATTCAAATATATATGTAGTTTTAGGAAAAATGCCTACGATTATTGATAGTGGGACAGGGCAACATTCTGCAGATGTTGAAGAAGGTGTTAAAAAAATACTTAATCCTATAGAAATAAAACAAATCGTCTTGACTCATGAGCATTATGATCATTGTGGTGGGGTTAAAAAATTATATGATTTAACAGAAGGCAAAGCAAAAATAATTGCGTACAAAGAAGCGTCTAAAAAAATTGAGAAAGGTGAAAGTTTATTTGCTAAGCTTCTTGGGGGAGTCATGCCAAAAATCCCCGTAGACGTCAAATTAAGTGATGGAGATGTGGTAAAAATAGGAGATGAGTCGTTTGAAGTGATCCACACTCCAGGACATACGCCTGGAAGCATGTGCTTATACAGTAAAGAGAGCAAGTCACTTATTTCTGGAGACACAATTTTTCCCCATGGATCTTTTGGGCGGTATGACCTTCCAGGAGGCAACTCTGTACATCTTAAAAAATCCATAGAACGGCTCTCAGAATATGATATTAAAAATTTATATCCAGGACATGAAACGATTGTTGAAGGGAATGCAGACGAACATGTTAAATTGACACTAAAGAACATAAAATATATGTTGTAAATATGGGAAAAACTACTAGAGACATTTTAAATAAACTAATGTGGAAGCAAGACTGTAATTTGGAGTCTGCAGAGATTTGGTATGTCCATCGAGGGGCACCAAATGACACAAAGATAATTTCTGGTAGTGACATTGTAGGGCTTGAGGGATCATTCATGCAAACAATAACTGCAATGATCCCTTATCACAGGATTTTTAGGATAGTTTACAAGGGTAAAGTCATTTTTGAACGAAAATAAGATATTTTTGGGTAAAACTGTGCAGATATTGCTAATATTTATATAATAGAAATTATAAATATATATTGGTAAAGATGGAACACCACAAAAAATGCCCAAAATGTGGTAGTAATCTGAAAAGGATACCTATAAAGAGGCTGGACTCGGTAATGATTGTTGAGTTATACTGTGAAAACTGTGACACATCTATAACACTTTATCCAGATGTAAACAAAATTAAGTTCAAAAAACCTACAGCATTTTAGTCGCAAAATAGGATATCTTTTTATCTTGCATTAGTTTTTACTATAGCGATAATCATGGAAGTTATTCCAATTGCATCTGACTCTACAGGCGTTAGATCGATGGCGACTTATGTTGAGACAAAAGATTGCAAGATTTTGATTGACCCCTCTGCAGCATTAGGTCCAAAAAGATATGGTTTACTGCCACATCAAAAAGAGTTAGATGCACTTCTTAAGGCAAAACAAGAAATTTCAAGTATTGCTAAAAAATGCGGTATTCTTACAATTTCGCACTACCATTATGATCATTATGATCCAAATGAAGTTTTTTACAAAGGAAAAAAGGTATTTGCAAAAGATATTGAGAAAAATATCAATAAATCCCAGACACAACGGGGAACAGAATTCAGAAAAATTGTAGAAGATAGTTGCGATTTGATTTATAGTGATGATACAAAACACAAAATTGGCAATACCCTTATTACATTTTCACCACCTTTTTTTCACGGACCTGAAAATGTTAGACTTGGTTACGTGGTTATGACGGGTGTTGATGATGGGCATATGAAAGTGTTGCATGCATCAGATGTTCAGGGCCCAGTGACAACAACGGCAAAAGAATACATCCTCGAACAAAAACCAAATATTCTTATTATGGATGGTCCGCCAACATTGTTTCTTGGATGGAAATTTAGTAAACAAAGCCTGCAGGATGCATCAGACAACCTTGTTGAAATTATAGAACAACTCGACTGCCAGGTAATTTTGGATCATCATTTGCTTAGAGACTTAAAATATATGGACGTTTTTCCTAAGCCGTATCAAATTGGTAAAGAAAAGGTGAAAACTTTCGCAGAATATTTAGGCAAGGAAAACAATACACTTGAGGCGAATAGGAAGGAACTGTGGGGAAGATAAAATGAGTTTCGTAGATAGACTAGAAAAAAGAATTCAAAAAAAAGAAAAAGAAATTGAGAAAGAACAAAAGAAAATAGAATTATTGAAGGAAAAGTTGGATTCTGGTAAGATTACTCGGGCAGAATATAGCATTAAAAGAAGGCACCATGCAGAACAGATAAAACATATGGATGCAAGAGTAAGAGTTCTGAAAGGTGGAATCACAAAAGAAAAACATAACGTTGAAAAAAGGGCAAAGGAAAAAGAAGAAAAAAAGAAAGAAAAAGACGAGAAAAAAGCCAAGAAGAAAAAAAATAATTAAGAAATTGTTTTTATGTCAATTGTCGTCAAAAAAGGAGATCTTACACAAACAGTTTGTGATGCCATAGTTAACCCTGCAAACTCTTTTGGATATATGGGTGGTGGTGTTGCAGGCGCTATAAAACGAGTTGGCGGCGTAGAAATTGAAACAGAAGCAATAAGTAAGGCCCTTATTCCTGTTGGTTCTGCTGTTTTTACTAATGCAGGACGGCTTCCATGCAAATATGTTATTCACGCTCCAACAATGAAGCACCCTGCAATGAGAATACCAGAAGAGAATGTTAGACTTGCGACAAAAGCAGCACTAGAGCTTGCGATTGAATTAGGTCTAAAAAGTATTTCAATTCCAGGAATGGGTACAGGTGTTGGTCGTGTGCCTGTTATTGACGCCGCAAAAGAAATTGTAGAAGTTGCAAAATGTTATGAAGACAAACTTGAAAAAATAACTCTTATAGATAGAGACGAAAAGATGGTACAAGCGTTTAGTAAATTTATCTAGTATTTTATTGCAAAACTGTCAAAGGCTTTTGTCACTGGTTGATTTTTAATTTCAACATTTTCTACTTTTGCCTGTGGTGGTCCATGATTACACCAGTCAATCATTTCTTTTACCATGTTTTCATCGCCTTCGAATATTGCTTCAATACATCCGTTAGAGGTGTTACGAATCCAACCAGTTACACCCAGTTGTTCGGCTTTTTGTTTTGTGCTCGCCCTAAACCAAACTCCTTGGACTCTGCCAGAAACACGCACAAATACATTTGTCTCCATTTGGATTTTCACCTATGGTCTAAACCTTAAGATTGTCCGTGGAAACGGAATCGCATCTTTAATATTATCGATTCCACAAATCCATGCAACTACGCGTTCTACACCAACACCATAACCTGAATGAG
>CAYLKT010000018.1:8031-12245 GCA_964384305.1 uncultured Thermoplasmatales archaeon
TTTCCCCATTCAACATTCATGTTTTCTTTTTCTTTGAGAATTTCAAGTGCCTTGGTATAAGTAATCGTTGGATATTCGGCATTTGTCATGTGCTCAAGCTTTTTGATATCCTGTCCAAGAATCTCTAATTCTTTCTTATTGCATTCCAATACTTCTTGTAAAATAAACCTAATTTCATCTTTTGCAACTTTCGTTATCTCGTCAAGTTCCATCCAAGCTGCTTCCATCTCAGCCATCCAAAACTCAGATAGATGTCTTGACGTCTTTGATTTCTCTGCCCTAAATGTTGGTCCCATATTGTAGATCTTTTCAAGAGCAAAAATTGCCGCTTCGGCATAAAGTTGCCAAGATTGTGAAAGATACGTCTTGTTCTCATAATATTTTACTTCAAATAATGTAGATCCGCCTTCGCATTGATTTGGTTGAAGTATTGGCGCGTCAAATTCGTAGTAACCATTTTCTCTAAAGAATTTATGTATTGCACCAACAACAGTTGATCGGATTTTAAGAATTGAGCTAAGTTTTTGTGAACGTATCCAAAGGTGTCTTTGGTCCAATAAAAATTCTGGACTTTGATCCTTTGTGATTGGGAAAGTCTCTGCAAAATTTATCACATTTAAGTTAGTGACTTGAAGTTCGTATCCACCAGGTGCACGTTTGTCTTCTTTCACAATGCCCTCTATTTCAACACTAGACTCCACCAGTGCCTTTTTACCATCTTCGAATTCATTGTCGGGTAGATTCCCTCTCTTTATTGTTGCTTGAATAGTATCTGTGGCATCTCGCAGTATGGTAAATGTGATATTCCCACTGCTGCGTGTTCTATAAATCCATGCGCGAATATGGACTTTTTCGCCAATATTTTTTCCTTTTAGTATTTCTTTTATCTTTATCCAATTGGTTTTTAACATTGTTAGCCCACTCATTTTTGGGATACAATTACAGCATATATGAATTACGGTGAATTACAAAAAAGCTAGAAACTTCTTTTTAGGGTATGTTCAGGGTATTTGGCATGTACCATTTTTATTGATGTGGCTTTTGGCTCAGCACGAATCGTATTTTCACAGATTACGGATTAAAATGTGCAAAGCCCTTTGCCTCCTAAACGCTTATATATAAGTTCTCTTATTAATGGCAATACTTTCCCTTATATTATATGAAGAAGATACTTATAGCAAGTTACCAGAGGTTATAAACTTGGATAAAGAAAATAAAGAAAACAACGAAATGCCTGAAGATCCTGTAGAAGAACCTACGGGGGAGGAGAAAATCCAAGATAAGGCAAAAGACGCAGTTGAAGAGAAACAAGAAGAAAAAGTTGACGAACCTGTTAAAGATTCAGAACCTGTCGAGAAAAAATCAACAGAAAAACCTGCTGAATCGCCAGTTGAAACAAAAAAAGCAATTGAAGATGAACAAAAAAAGAAACCAGTAAAAGCAGTTCCAAAGGAAGAACCAGAAAAAAAGCAGAAAGATAAAAAAGAAGGTACAAAGAAACAAGCCGTTCAGAAAGATGGCGATTTTAGATACATTGTTAGGATTTCAAACACAGACATTGGTGGTGAAAAGAGACTTATTTTTGGGCTCACAAGCATCAAAGGCATAGGGCATCATATGGCTGTGCTTATTGCAAACGAACTAGACGTTGATCAGAATAAAAAGGTTGGAGATTTATCCGACAAAGAGATCGAAGATATACAAAATACAGTTGATAGTGTAATAGAAATTGCACCCGCTTGGATGCTTAATCATCGTAAATTTTATGAGACTGGTAAAGACGTTCATCTTATAGGGCCAGAAATTGATCTTAGATTACGAGATGAAGTCAATATAATGAAAAAGATCCGGTCATACAGCGGCATCAGGCATGAGAGAGGACTTCCAGTAAGAGGACAACGAACAAGGGCAAATAACCGAAAAGGATTGGCACTTGGTGTGTCAAAAAGACGTGATCCGGGTAAGAAGTGATTTTTATGGGTAAACCAAAGTTTTCAAGGAAAAAATATGAAACCCCTAGCCATCCTTGGCAGGAAGATCGTATTAAAGCAGAAAATGAAATAGTAAAAAAATATGGTCTTAAAAACAAAAGAGAAGTCTGGAAAGCAGGCACATCTCTTAAAAAATACCGCGGTCAAGCAAGGACTTTGCTAGCAAAAGTAGGTACCGATGATCCACAGGCAAAAAAAGAGGCAAATCAATTATTGGCGCATCTTACAAGGTACAATATACTTCCATTAAATTCTACGTTAGACGATGTTCTTGCGCTTCAAAATGAAGCAGCGTTATCTCGAAGGTTACAAACAATTACTTACCTTAAAGGTCTTGCAAATACTCCAACACATGCAAGACAACTAATATCTCATGGGCACATTGCAGTCGATGGCCGAAAAGTAACAGTTCCGGGATACATGGTAACAAAGGACGAAGAGAATAAAATTGGATACACTTCTGCTTCTCCGTTAAATGATTTAATGCATCCTGCAAGGCCTCGTGCAGATTTTAAATCTGCTGCTCATGCTAAAGTAGAGCCAAAGAAGACTGAGGATGTCATTGAACCGGAGTTGCAATCTAAAAAACAAGAGTCCAAAGAACCTTCAGACGAAAAACAACACGCAGGTACACTTCAAAAAGAAGAAAAGCCAGCTGAAGAAACAACAGAAGAGAAACCAGCAGAACAGCCTATAGAGGAAAAAACTGAGAAAGTTGAAACTGATGAAAAACCACCTGTCGAAGAGACAGCCAATGAAGAAAAACCAGTAAGTGAACCAGAGAGTATCAATGAATCTCCAAACCAAGAAGATAAACCTGCTGAAGGACAAAAAGAAGAAAAAATTGAAGAACCGTCCAAAGATACAGATGATAAAAATAACAAAAATGGAGGGAATTAAGTATGGGGAGAACAGGCATTGCACATATTTACGCATCCTTTAATAATGTTATAATTACGGTGACAGACTTGACTGGCGCAGAGACTATTGCTCGTTGTTCTGGCGGAATGGTTACAAAATCCGCAAAAGATGAAGGGGCACCGTATACTGCAATGAAAATTGCACGCACTGTTGCAGAATCTATTCTTGAGAAGGGTTTTGATAGGGTAGATATAAGAATTAGAGGTCAAGGGGGAAACAAAGCACACACTCCTGGACGTGGCGCTCAGGCAGCAATTAGAGCTCTTGTCAGATCAGGGATCAAAATCGGTAAAATAGAAGACGTCACTCCTGTCCCACATGATGGATGCAGAAAGAAAGGCGGAAGACGCGGAAGGCGTATCTAGGTCGATAATATGAAGGTTGAAGTAACTGAATTAAAATCAAAAAAGGCTGTTTTAAAAGTTAAAGATGTCCAACCCTATTTTGTTAACTCTGTTAGGAGAGTTATGATTGCGGAACTTCCAAAACTTGCTGTTGATGATGTTGTAGTTTATGATAATACAAGCCCTCTTTTTGATGAGATAATTGGACATCGCCTTGGATTGATTCCAATTCCTACAGATTTAAAACTTTTAAATTTTAGAAAAGATTGTGTATGTAAAGGTAAAGGATGTCCAAATTGTACCGTCAGATACACTTTAAGTAAAGAAGGTGCGGGCGTAGTATATTCTGGAGATTTACAACCCGAAGAAAAAAGTTGGGCAATAACAGAAAGCAACATACAAATTGTAGAGCTATTCGGCGATCAAAGACTCATTCTGGAGGTAGAAGCAGTTCTTGGGCGTGGAAGGGATCACGCAAAGTGGCAACCTGTGATTTCCCCTGGATATAGATTTATACCGACAATTGAATTTGATAAAGATAAATTGGATGATGTAAAAAATTTTATGAAAAAACTTCCAGCAGGAATTGCTGAGTTGAAAGGCAATAAAATAGAATTAAAATCTATAGAAAAATTATCGGTATTCGAATCATATCTCGATAGTGAGAAAGTAGATTTCATAAAAGTTACGAAGGACCAAACTAGCATGATTTTCAGTTTTGAAACTGATGGTGCGCTTACTGCAAAAGATGCATTAAGGGCATCTGCAAAAATACTTGAAGACAAATATAAAGAATTTGGAAAACTTCTAAAAAATCTTAAATAAATTCTCTTTTTTGCAAAAAGTATCTTTACATGTTTTATTATTTCGGTTAGATGTAACTTTGGGCCTGTGGGGTAGCTTGGTATCCTTGTAGCTTCGGGAGTTATAGACTTGAGTTCAAATCTCAGCAGGCCCA
>CAYLKT010000019.1:0-7553 GCA_964384305.1 uncultured Thermoplasmatales archaeon
TGTTGCAACATCATATCTTTGCACTTCAACAATTGCTTTTTGCGGATCAGTTACTCTAAAGTATACCACAGCATCAACATCCACAGTGACGTTGTCCTTAGTAATCACCCTTTGTTTTGGAACATCGATAACCCGTGTTCTAAGATCTAGTTTTATTGTATTATCGATCATTGGTATTACAAAAACAAGACCCGGGCCTTTTATCCCAAGTAATCTTCCTAGTCGAAATACTACAATTCTCTGATATTCGGCCATTATCTTTATCGCTGATGCAAGTAACAGCACCAAAAACATTGCGATTATAAATACTATATATATTATTTCCATAATTTGTTACCTCCAAAGCCAAAAAACTGATTTGTGTTATTAAGTGTTTCTGCAAAGTGTTTCTGCAAAGGAAGATGAGCAGTTTTATTAAACGGATATATATTTTGTATTTGTGGGGAAATAAGATATGTCTGAAGTACTTAAGATAAAAGCAAGAGAAGTATTAGATTCACGTGGAAATCCAACAGTAGAGGTAGATGTAGTAACTGAAAAAGGAATTTTTAGGGCAATGACGCCTAGTGGAGCAAGTGCAGGTCAACACGAAGCACTTGAACTACGCGATGGAGATAAAAGCCGATATTTTGGAAAAGGAACATTAAAAGCAGTGGCAAATGTTAATGAAAAAATTGCTCCAAAACTAATAGGTTTAGATTGCCATCATCAAGAAACAATTGATAACATCATGCTTAAACTTGATGGAACGGAAAATAAAGATAAATTTGGTGCTAACGCAATATTACCTATGTCCATGGCAGTTACAAAAGCAGGCGCTGCTGATAAAAATATACCCTTGTATATGTACATCGGAGAACTTTTTGGTGTTATACCACATATGCTCCCAGTACCTATGTGCAACGTGATTAATGGTGGGAAACATGCAGGACAAGAAAACTCAATACAAGAGCATATGCTTATGCCCACTGGTGCAAAGACTTTTACTGAAGGTATTAGAATGGTTTCTGAGTCATATCATCATCTCGCCAAACTCCTAAAACAAAAATTTGGAGCAGGCGGAACGCTCATCGGAGACGAAGGAGGTTTTGCCCCAGCACAAATAGTTGATGTAAATGAACGACTGGATCTAATGCTTAAAGCAGTGGAAAACGCTGGCTACGGTGGCATGATAAAAATAGCAATGGACCCCGCGTCTAGCGAGTTTTTCTATGATGGGACCTACAAAATTGGTAAAAAATCATATTCTGGTGGAGAGCTTGTTGATTTTTATGTTGACCTGTGTAAAAAATATCCAATTGTAAGTATCGAGGATGGTCACGCAGAAGACGATTGGGAAAGTTGGGTTGAAATGGTAAAAAAATTAGGAACAAAGATTCAAATCGTGGGGGATGATTTGTTTGTTACAAACACAAAGCGCATTCAAAAAGGAATTGAAATGGGCGCTGCAAACTCCGTTTTAATAAAGTTAAATCAAATTGGAACTGTGACAGAGACACTTAATGCAATTAAAATGGCACATGACCAAGGCTGGACTGCAGTAGTAAGCCACAGAAGTGGAGAAACAGAGGATAGTTTTATCGCAGATTTGGTTGTTGGAACTAGTGCAGGCCAGATTAAAACAGGGGCCCCTGCCAGAAGCGACAGAAATGCAAAATATAACCAGCTCATCAGAATTGAAGAAGAACTTAGTGATGACGCAGAGTACCCCGGTGAGTATTTCAGGATGGGTTATCTAGCGTAAACGTTTTTAGACGCTTCCATATATCGGCAATTGGGAAATTATTATGAAAATACTGATTGCAGATAAAATGGCTGAAGAAGCTATACAGCTTTTAAAAGACGCAGGTCACAATGTTACTTTTGATGAAATGGACCACAATACTCTTCTAAAAGAAATTGTGAACTATGATGCATTAATGGTTAGAGGCAGAACAAAAGCAACTACTGAAATTATAGACGCTGGAAAAGACAGCCTAAAAGTAATTGGTAGAGCGGGAATTGGCGTTGACAATATAGATGTTAAAACTGCTGCAAAATGTAAAATTCCTGTCGTTAACGCACCAACAGGCGCAACAGCTAGCGTCGCTGAACTTGCCATTGGACATATGCTAGCGCTCTCAAGACATATAGTAAAAGCAGATTCTTCCATGAAAAAAGGCGAATGGGCAAAAAAGAAGCTTAAAGGAAATGAGTTGAACGGTAAGGTACTTGGCCTTATCGGTACTGGAAACATTGGAAAAATGACCGGGAAACTGGCTCGAGCATTTGGTATGTCTGTCATTGGCTTTGATCCGTTTATTTCAAAAGAAGATATGAAAAAAGATGGCGTTGAAAAAATTGAAGATCTCGGAGAACTAATGGGAAAATCAGATTTTATATCACTTCATCTGCCCCATATACCAGCAACCCATCACATTGTAAACGAAGAAATGATATCCAAAATGAAAACAACAGCATATCTAATAAATTGTGCACGTGGTGGAACTGTTGATGAAAAAGCATTATACAACGCTCTTAACGATGGTAAAATTGCTGGTGCAGGAATGGATGTTTTTGAAAATGAGCCGCCGACAGACAGTCCATTACTAGAACTTGATAACGTTGTTTTAACGCCGCATATTGGTGCCAACACAAAGGAAGGGCAAATAAAAGCAGGAACTGTTTGTGCAGAACAAATAAATAAAGTACTTGCTGGAGAAGAACCTGATTTTTGCGTGAATAAAAAGATGATGTAAAGGAAAACTATAACTATACATGGATAGTTTATTTCTTCAATGAAAAACTTGGGGAAAATCGTTGATAAAATTGAAAAGGGCATTGACGACAAAGACAAGGTACGTGAGAAGGCACTAAGATCATCCCGTGATATCATTATCTCTTGCAGAAAAGCAATTCAAAATGTCCACCAGAATTTAATGGGAGAGTCCAAGAAAAACATCAAAAAAGCATCAAACAAACTTTTAGACCTTTACAAAATAACAGAAGGCCATCCTGAACTTTATCATGCAGGTTTTGTAGAAAATGCAGCTCAAGAATTGGTTGAAGCGCAATGTCTTTACAACATAATGAAAAAGAAGGATCTACCTGACCCCGATGATTTGCAGACAACTTACAGCTCTTATCTTATGGGACTTTGTGATCTAGTTGGGGAGCTCCGAAGAACTGCACTTGATTGCATAAGAGCAGGCAAGACAAAAAAGGCAGATAATTACCTCAAAATGATGGAAGAGATTTATGATGTTATAATCAGATTTGATTATCCCTCAGGACTTATTCCCATAAAGAAGAAGCAAGACATGGTAAGAGGGATGATTGAAAAAACTCGTGGAGAACTTGCTGTTGCCAGTTGCGAACGGCGCATTGAATATCGTACGGATGAATTTCGTGGAATGATTGACAGGTTGAATGTAACCAAGAGAAAAGCATCAAAAAGTATGAAGAAGGATAGCGACTTAGACATAGATGATGTCTGGTAAATTATCAAAAGATGTTTTCTTAAAGAATGTTCGGTAAAGTAACGGACGACACGTCTTTGTAAAAACATGTTTTGTTTCCTCCTATAGACAAACGATATGCTTATAAAGGACCTTTATATATTCCAGGAGGAAGACCCTTTGAAACTATAACACTCAATAACACCCACAAATTTCACAGAAATTTGGTTTTATAAAAAATGGGAGGAAAAAGTATGGTAGAAGTGAAAGTAGAAAACATAGTAGCATCCACCTCTTTTGCAGATAAGTTAGACCTAGATGTAATCGCACAATCTTTAGAAGAGGCTGAATACGAACCGGAACAATTTCCGGGATTGGTGTACCGTATAAAGGAGCCAAAGACTGCAACACTTCTTTTCAGAAGCGGAAAAGCTAACTGTACTGGTGCAAAGAACATCGAGGACGTAAAAACATCAGTAAATATTATTTCAGAAAAATTAAAAAAACTTGGCGTGGACGTTTATAAAGATCCCAAAATTGTAATCCAAAACATTGTAGCAATTTCTGACCTGCATACCGATTTAAACCTTAATGAAGTTGCAATGGGACTTGGACTGGAAAATATCGAATATGAACCGGAACAATTTCCGGGATTGGTATATCGTATAAAGGAACCAAAGGTAGCAATGCTATTATTTGGTTCTGGTAAAATTGTCTGTACTGGTGCAAGGCAAACATCAGATGTCTCAAAAGCAGTAGAAAAGCTATCTGCAGAACTTAGTTCGTTGGATCTAATAAGGAAAAAGTGAATTCTTTCTTTTTCCCTTTTTTATTTGATGTAGAAACAATCGCCGCTAGTAATTTTTTTATGCTCACCCAAATCTGTAGTTACTACAAGAAAGCCAGATTGATCAATATCAACGGCTTTTCCATTTATCTTTCCAGAGGGGGTGTCAATACACACCTGTTTTCCAATGGTGTCTGAATTTACTTTCCATTCCTTCAATAAGATAGCGTACTTTTTTTCAATAAAAAAGCTGTAGGTCTCACTAAAATTCAATAATAATTTTTTAAGAAAAGCATGGCAATCTAGTTTTATACCAATCTCGCGAGATATTGAAGTTGCATTAAATTCATTTGGAAGCACGTCTACCCCAACATTAAGATTTATGCCAAATCCAAGTACAACATAGTCAAGTCCATCTTTACTTGACTCGGACTCGAGGAGAATGCCACATACTTTTTTACCGTTGATAAGTACATCATTAGGCCATTTTATTTTTACATAAAGATCGCAGACAGAAGTTATTGTTTTACAAACAGATAACGCTGCAAAAAGTGGGAGAAGGGTTGCTTTGTCTGGCTTGCATCTAGGCCTCAAAATAATCGAAAAATAAAGTCCACCTTCTGGCGATTCCCAAACTCTATTGAATCTACCCCTGCCCTTACTCTGAGTTTTTGATATAATAACAGTCCCTTCAGTTTTTCCGTCTTGTGCTAGTTCTTTTGCCTTTAAATTTGTTGAAGAAATATCATCAAAAACAACAAAATCTTTTATTAAACCCACATCTAGGTTCTTAGAAAAATTAAGAGTTTTTTCTACAAAATTTTCTTCTTTCATTTTTTAATATTAGAGCCGTTTGCAGCTATAATTACCGCTTGAACTGCAGCCATCGCAGCAGCAGTTTTAGGAGCAGATGAAGAAGCTTTCATCTGCTTAACATGTTCAACCACTTGATCGAGTATTTTGTATCGTGGAATAAAACTTGTATCATAGTTTCCATCTATGAACTCCTTGTTGTTCATAACTACCTGATGGAATGGTATATTGTGACGGACGCCGCCTATCTGAAACTCCCATAATGCGCGTTTTGTCCTCTCGATACATCTGTTTCTATCTTCAGCCCAAATGATTAGTTTTGCCATCATTGAGTCATAGAATGGTGGAATCGTAAATCCTTGGTAAACACCAGAATCCACTCTTATGCCCGGACCGCTTGGTTCGGCATATCTTACGATTTTACTTGGCGCAGGCATAAAGTTATTGAGTGGATCTTCGGCATTAATTCTACACTCAATTGCATGCCCTCTTGGTTTTATGTCTTCTTGAGCATATTCTAAATCAAGACCTGACGCAACACGAAGTTGTTCACGTGCCAAATCTACACCAGTTGTCACTTCTGTAATCGGATGCTCTACTTGAAGACGTGTGTTCATTTCCAAAAAGAAATATTCTCCATCCTTAAACATGAATTCACAAGTTCCAGCATTGTAGTATTTTGCGGTTTTTGACGCAAGAACAGCTTGCTCGCCGATTTCTTCACGAAGTTCGGGGGTCAGAGCACAACTTGGGGTTTCTTCAATGAGTTTTTGATGTCTTCTTTGTACTGAACATTCCCTTTCGTAAAGATGAATTGTGTTTCCTTTCCTGTCACCCATTATTTGATACTCGATGTGACGCGGATCGTCTATGTATTTTTCAATAAAGACTGCATCATCGCCAAAATTGTTTTTTGCAAGTTGTTTAACTGAAGCAAGTGCTTTTTCCATTTGTTTCTCATTTTCAACCAGCTGAATTCCGATACCACCACCGCCAGCTGATGCTTTTAACATAACTGGATATCCTATTTCATGAGCAATGTTCTTTGCGCGCTCATGATCGGCAATTGCTTCTGTGACACCTGGTACAACATGAACTCCTGCTTCAACCATTGATTTCTTTGAGTCAATTTTTGAACACATTAGTTCCATCGCAGAGACGGGAGGGCCGACGAATTCAATCCTATTCTTATGACACATTGATGCAAATTCTGCATTTTCTGCCATAAAGCCATATCCTGGATGAATTCCATCTGCACCAGCTTTTAGTGCCGCATCAATGATTTTATCTTTTTGTAAATAGCTTTGGCTTGCGGGGCCTGGACCAATGTTGTATTTTTCATCAGCATATTTTACAAAGAGTGCTTTTGCATCAGCATCAGAATAAACTGCAACTGTGCCAATGCCTAGTTCTTTGCATGCTCTCATTATACGAACCGCGATTTCTCCACGGTTTGCAATTAGTACTTTGCTAAGCATTATATTACCTCGATTTTTGCTTTATAGTACTTGCATAAGAAGGTCACCATTTGCAACTGGATCGCCTTCATTTATGAAGATTTCCTTTACTTCCCCATCCTTTTCTGCTTTGATTTCTTGCTCCATTTTCATTGCTTCAATTGTTGCAATAATGTCACCTGCTTTGATTTTGTCACCAACTTTTACTTTGACCGAAAGAATGGTTCCTTGCATGTTTGATTTAAGTCCGCCTTCAACATCTTTTGGTTTTCCACCAGCAGTAGTTGGTCCTGCGCCTGCTACCATAAATCCGCCGGTTGGATTCACCTTGACTTCGAATGGTTCACCGTCAACTTCAACTTCAAATTCGGTTGGTATTTGTACTGGACCGGTTCTTTCTTCTGGTGCAATATCTTCTAGCCATAGTTGCTTGTATTCTGGAAAGCTTTGTTTTACCATTCCACGTGTTAATTGGTGATCAATTGGAAGTGGTAGGTCATCGGACTTGAACTCTGCTTGTGCTTTTCCTTGCAAGAATTTAAGACCGACTTGTGGATAAATTGTATATGTCATCACGTTTTCATCGGAAAGTTCAATATCTGCGTGTTCTTTTAATTCTGATTTTCTTTGCGACCACATTGGTTTTAGAAGGTCACTTGGCCTGCAGTCAATTACTTCGTCTTTCCATTTTGCTCCAAGGACTTTCTTCATGATTTCTGGTTTGATTGGGGCTGGAGGTTTTCCATACATTCCTTTACAGTAGTCCTTTGTCTCCTTTGTAATAACTTTGTATCTTCCGTGAAGTACATTCATTACTGCTTGAACTCCTACTACCTGACTTGTTGGCGTGACAAGTGGAGGAAAACCTAGTTCTTCACGTACTTTTTCTATTTCGTCTAAAACTTCACGGTATTTTCCATGTGCGCCTTGTTCTTCAAGTTGGAAGATAAGGTTTGAAAGCATACCACCAGGAACTTGGTGAAGCGTAACGCTTGGGTCAACTTTTAATGCATCAAATCTGTGTAAATGTCGGTATTTGTGCCAAATGTCAAGGAAGTA
>CAYLKT010000019.1:7653-12033 GCA_964384305.1 uncultured Thermoplasmatales archaeon
TGTGCCCCTTCGTCTTTTGCTGCTTTCATTGGCGTTTCCATGTTACGAAGGTCGTTTAGTGCATCAAAAATTCGGAAATAATCAACTCCGTTTTTCTTTGCAAGATAAATAAATTTTTTAACAACATCATCTGGGAAATTCCGGTATGCAACAGTGTTCATGGCACGTTCTAACATCTGCATAGGAGTATTTGGCATCGCCTTCTTAAGCAGCCTTATTCGCTCCCAGGGATCTTGATTCAAATATCTGATACATACATCAAATGTTGCACCGCCCCATACTTCCATCGAAAAATATCCTACTTGATCAAGTTTGTCACAAATAGGCAACATATCTTCGGTTGTCATACGGGTTGCAAGCATTGACTGGTGGGCATCTCTTAATATCATTTCATGAAGTTGGACCATTTTTTGCCTCCATTTCACAAATTTCTTTATATTCTATCTTTCATATTTAAGCATGTCAAGATGTGGAGTGGTATCTAATAACCCTACTTAAGCATATTGGGAAAAGAACAGCAAACTTATTCGAAAAATTGCTCTCTCTCTGAAAGCTTGCTATTTCCTTTCACCGCACTCAAAACATTTTTTAACGGCATTCCAGTATACGGCTCAACATCTGACGTATGTGTTACAATATAGTAGGTGATAGCCGTGAAAAATAAAGCCTTGGTATTTACAGTCATAATTCTGATATGCATAGTTGGGCCTTGTAACGTCTCAATAGCAAAAACATCCCTGGGTACGATATACGAAGAAAGCATAGACATGACGTATCGCAATGTAACTGTTTATGCCCCTGCAGTTGCGAGTAATGGCAATGGACATGTTGGAGTGATTTCGACAATAACTGTTACAATTCAAGGCAACGGTAGTGGGAGAGTGTTTGTTGACACCTTACCACTTACAGAGATTGATATGCAGGGATCGGCAAGGCTTGCAGTAAAAGTTGCAGGTGTACTTGTAAAGGCAGATGGGATTGATACAAACAACTATGATTTTTTCTTTGTTGTGCGGACTGATGCACCGATTATTGGGGGGCCTTCTGCAGGAGGAGTGATGACTATCGCAACGATTGCTTTACTTGAAAAATGGGATATTTCAAGTGAAACTGTTATGACTGGAATGATCAACCCCGATGGAAGTATAGGACCTGTGGGGGGCATTCCTCAAAAAATTGACGCTGCAAGTTCTGTAGGTACAAAAAGATTTCTAATTCCAAAAGGACAAGATACATACACAACGTATGAAAAAGTTAAAGAAAACGGTTGGTCCGTAACTAAACCTGTTCAACATAGTGTAACAGAATATGCATTGGAAGAATATGGCATCGAAGTAATTGAAGTCGAAGATGCAAACCAAGCAATAATGAATTTTACGGGCTATGGATTTCCTGCCCCCGAGTCTGTTGAAAAGATTACTACAGAGGATTATATCGGATCAATGAAGCCTCTTGCAACAACACTTTTAAACAAGGCCGAACGGATTTATGCCAATGCAAGTTCGGTATTTTCAAATTTGTCAGTCATTGATGTATATCCATATTATAGGAGTCAACTAAATGACATCGTAGACATTCTAAACGATGGGGAGACAAGACTGAGAGAATCGCATGGCTGGTATGACCAGGGTTTATATTACTCAAGCACAAGCAAATCATTTCAATCGTTAATTGATTCGCGTTTTGTATTGTATGCAGCGGAATATCTTAGTTCGGATGGGGGAGGAGAATACATTGAAAATCTTCTTGAAAATGCAACTTCCCTATGGGAAAATAAAAGCGAAGAAGCGAAAAACGCCGAAATTAACGGTCTTGTATCTTTGCAGTGTGTAGGTGCTGCACAAAAAAGAGTTTCTGAGGCAAGTTCCTATCTTTTGGAAGCTTTGGATGATTATAACAAAGGCGGATATCTAACTGCCCTGTACGAAATTGCATTTGCAATAGAGAGAAGTGACAGTATCGGATGGTGGCTTGGAATTTCATCTGACTTTAATGACACCGGCTGGTCAAACGCTACAAAACTGGAAACGCTTGCTACAGAATATATTGAAGACGCACGACAGTCAATTACATATTCTGGCGTCATATTAAGCGAAGTTGGACAGTCGTCAAGCGGACTTGTATCAGCAGAATCTCTTTTAGAATCGGCTCAAGATAATTTAGATGATGGATACCCAGCAGCTGCATTATTTGAAGCGTTAGAAGCGCTTGTAAAAGCAAATCTTGTAATTGAAAACATCGACGATGACGCAGAAGGTAAAATTAACAGATCACGTGAAAGTGCGGGTAACAGTATTGCAAAAAGCAGAAACATGGGGATCGAACCAGTACTTGCAGTAAGCTACTACGAATATGCAGAAAGCCTCGTGAACGAATCTGCATTTGACAGTGCTCTTGAATATTATAAGTACAGTAACATTATTGCCGGCGCATTAAGCTTTACTAACCTAACTGTTGGAGAAACATCATCAAGATATGTTGGAATCCCTGAAATAGATGTTGAAAGTTGGAGGGGCATGTTCTCTGATCTGTCTGATTTAATTTTGTTTGCTGCAGTAGCAATAATAATTGGAGTGATAGGTGGATTAGGAATTGGTATAATTATTGGGGCAAATTGTAATAAGAGAAAGGTAGTAAAAGAAGGGGAAAAGAAGAGAGAGAACTGGGAGCCGAAAAACATCGATGACTACTACAAAAAACAAAAAGAGAGATATTTTAAAGACGAAGAGATACCTAGGAGTATTAAGGATTACTTTGATAAAAACAAGTAAGGTTTTTAAATGAAAACTACTGGAGAACTTAGCAATAAGAAAATAATCGTAACAAAATCAAAAGAAGTGGGGAGACTCTACAATAAGAGTGGGATTGGCATCCCGACTGCTGGAAATAAACTTCAACTTGACCTCATTGATGCACTATTTTTGCTTTCCGAAGAGAAAATTAAAATTTTTGAAAAAGGAAGAGAAGTTAGCTTTGGAGAGTTGGTAAAACTTGCCTCAAGAAACATCCCTAGATTTGAGATGAAATACTTGGTTTTTAGAGATTTAAGGAAAAGAGGACATGCGGTAAGATTGTGCAAGGAAAAGGGATTTGATTTTTTCATTGAAAAAGATGAGAGAAGGATTGTCGTTTGTAATTTTTCAGAACGGGACAAAATGGATATTTCAAAAATCAGAGATATAATAGAGATGTCAGATAAAAGAGGGGCAGAGCTGTGGTTTGCAATTGTTGACGAAGAAGGAGATTTGACTTATTACGATGTTAGCGTCATTGGGCCTAAAGGGAAAATAAAGGAACATAAATTCGCAAAAGCGGTTGGGATTTTTCTTGAAAATCGCGTGATACTCTTCGATGAAAAAATATCAAAAAAACTTTTTGAAAGCGAGTTTTTTGGTAAACCTTTTGGAAAAGGCTTACAACTTTCTATGGTAGAAGCAATTTATCTGATGGATAAAAAAGTGATAGAACTGGTAGATACAGAGACTGGTAAAAAGACTCCGAAAAAGAAATTTGAAGAAGTTGTTTGGAAATTGCAACCAGACATTCAATTAAGAACCTTAGTCTTTAATGACCTTAAAAAGCGTGGACTTATTGTAAAAACCGGTTTTAAATTTGGTACGCATTTCCGCGCTTATATAAAAAAACCAGATGAAACACATGCCGAGTATCTAGTTCATGCAGTTGATAAAGATTTTAAAAGCATCTGGGCAGAGATAAGTAGAGCAATAAGGCTTGCACATTCGGTCAACAAAGAAATTCTTTTTGCAAGAGTGGAAAAAAATATTGATTATATCAAACTTGGCAGATTGAGGCCATAATTTTTTATAATCATTCCGTGTTTTCATAGATTTACCGGGGAGGAAAAAATATGCTTCAGATAAGATGGCATGGTCATTCATGCTTTGAAATCACAAATGATGTTACACTTGTAACAGATCCACATGATGGGAAATCCATAGGCATACCAGCGCCAAGTGCAACAGGAGACATCATTCTAGTTTCTCATGATCATTATGATCATAATAGCGTAAAAACAGTGGAAAAAGAGGGTTCAAAGGTTATAACTGATGAACGAAAAAGAAATATTTTGAATGTAGAAATAAGAGGGATTGAATCTTTTCATGACGAGTGCGGTGGAAAAAAGCGTGGTAAAAATATAATATATAAGTTTACAATAGAAGACGTTACGTTTTGTCATCTGGGTGATCTTGGTCACGACCTTGACGAAGATTTATTAAAAAGGATAGGGGACGTCGACATTTTGTTTATTCCCATTGGGGGAACCTTTACATTGGATGCAGACCAAGCATGGAATGTTATAAATAAGATCAAACCAAAAATTGCAGTTCCAATGCACTATAAAATTGGGGGGCTTTCTCT
>CAYLKT010000020.1:0-11937 GCA_964384305.1 uncultured Thermoplasmatales archaeon
TGCGGCCGATGTATCTATTTCCACTGTCCGATGAACTGTGTGCCAAAAAACATAAGTACGAAACCATCAATTTTGCTGAAGGGATTTTGATAAGAATTAAGTAGGATGAGTTTTGATGTTTTAATCCTGAACATCCTGTTAATCCTGTCAAAAAAATTTCTTTGAAAAAAAGTGAACTTATACATTTAAAGAACTGGTTTGCAGATTATGTGTCCGGTTATTACACCGCTGATTCAGAATATAACCGCGCTATCAGGTTAAAAGAAGAACATACAAAACGGGTGTGCGATAATATTGTCATGTTAGGCAAATCGCTGGGCCTTTCAGAACAGGAGATGCTGCTGGCGGAAACAATGGCTTTACTGCATGACATCGGAAGGTTTAAACAATATGCCGTATATGGCACATTCAAGGATACGGATTCTGAAAACCATGCCACACTGGGATTGCAACAGATAGGGATGCATAAAATTTTGAATGTATTTTCAAAATACGAAAAAAGACTTGTCGCAAAAGCTGTTGCATATCATAATGTCGCTGTTCTTCCAAAGGCAGAAGATGAAAAAACCCTGTTTTTTATACGGCTTCTTCGAGATGCTGACAAACTTGATATATGGAAGGTTTTTATTGATTACTACAATGAACGGGAAAAGAATCCAAATCCAACCATCGAACTTGGCCTTCCCGATGAACCTGTATGTTCGCCGCAGGTTTTACAGACTTTGAAAGAATGCAAAACAGTAAGAATAAATGATTTGAAAACATTAAACGATTTTAAACTGCTCCTGATAGGCTGGGCATTTGATCTGAATTTTGTCCCCTCATTCCAGGCCCTTCAAAACCGGAAGTATATAGAGCAGCTTGCGTCAATTCTGCCGCAATCAAAAGAGGTAAAAGAGGCAGTAAAGCAGGCGCATGATCATGTGATAAGATGCTCAGGGGAATTTTAATAAGGAGAAAAATAATGAAAGAAGCAATTATTTTGCTGGTAATAGCAGGAGCCTGGTTCCTTTTACAGATGTATATCCTGCCTAAATTGGGAATTTCCACATGAATGAAAGATGCCTGTCAGTTGACAGACCATAAGGAAGATACACATGAAAAAAACGGTTCCAGGGTTCACGGTTCAAGGTTAGAGGACGATAAAAATTGAAGAGGGCATATCCGCCCAACGAATTCGAAGATGTCTACGAACAGGCCAGACGAATCCCGCGTGGCGGGACTACTGTTCGTGGATTTATCAACTATCTCAAAAAATATGAAAAGAACAAGGCAAACAACCCTGAACCGTGAACAGTGAACCTGACAACCTGAGTAGTTAAAAAATATAAGGATAAACACCATGGAATTGCTAATTACAGGGGGAGCCGGCTATATCGGCTCTGTTTGTGTTGAAGAGTTTTTGCTCCAGGGACATAAGGTAGTAGTAATAGATAATTTGCAGGAAGGACACCGGGAAGCGGTGCTTCCTGAGGCTGTCTTCTATGAAGGAAATTTTGGCGATCAATCTTTATTGAGAAGAATTTTTCAGAAGCACTCCATTGATGCGGTAATCCATTTCGCGGCTGATACCAGAGTTGAATCTTCCATGACTGACCCAAGTCAGTTTTTCAATAATAATGTGGTAAACGGAATTAGACTTCTCGATGCCATGAGAGAGGCTGAGTGCAATCGCATAATTTTTTCCTCCAGCGCCGCCACTTTTGGCGAACCTCAGTATATCCCTGTAGACGAGAAACATCCTCAGTCGCCGATTAATCCTTACGGAGAATCCAAGCTGATGTTTGAAAGGATTTTAGATTGGTACCATATTGCCTATGGCCTCAAATTCAATGCCCTGCGATACTTCAATGCTGCCGGAGCAAGCAAGAATTTTGGTGATGCAAAACGTCACGTAACTCTTCTCATTCCGGTAACCATCCAGGTTCTGCTTGGACAGCGTGAAAAACTGCAAATATTCGGCAATGATTATGAGACAAAAGACGGCACATGCATCAGAGACTATATACATGTGCTAGATCTGTTTCAGGCTCACGTCCAGGCACTGGAAAATCTGGATAAACATCCCAATAGCAAATATAATCTGGGAAATGGACAGGGGTTTTCAAACCTGGAAGTAGTCAAGACTGTAGAACTCGTAAGCGGCAGAAAGGTTCCTTTCGGATTTGCCCGGCGCAGGCCCGGAGATCCCGCAGTCCTTATAGCCTCTTCGAATTTGGCTCATCAGGAACTTCACTGGAACCCAAAGCATGCAAAACTGGAAGATATCGTTGGATCCGCATGGGAATGGCATAGAAAACATCCCAATGGGTATAAATAAAGCTGTTTTAAAGGAACTCAAAAGTTTCGCTTTTTTAAGGGAGATAGAAGGATATTACAAGGAAATCTCATAATATGGACATGAATACAACTACAGACAAAAATCCATCCATACTTTTCCCCATCCAATACTATTCAGCATAGCAGTACGAACCGGCCTAATCGCGCTATCCAAACCCTATCATTTTTGAGATAAAGAATCCTCGATTGTATTAAGACGCCATAAAATAGTTATCATTGCAAGTAATATATAAAGAATAATAGCAGATTGACCACTGACAATTTTACCGAACAATCCTGCAATCAATACTCCGGTAAGGACAGCCATTGAGCAAGTCCCCCAACCTCTTATGAAATTATCTTTTCTGCTCCTTAAAATTGTCCTGATAATCCGGAAAGCCGAAAATAGTATGAATCCAAATGAAATCAAGCCGACAACACCAAGCCTTACCGTAACATCGAGCAAAAAATTGTGGGGATGTTGGGAGGGATCGCTTCTCCTCCATTTGTTGGGGGTCCTCGCATTGTAAACATTCCACATATCTTTTTGAAATGCTTCCATTCCAAAACCGATGCCGGCAATGGGATAGTCTTTGATGATTTCAAGAGAAGTGCAATAGATACCAATTCTCAAATTATTCAATATCTCAGTAGGATATAATCGATTCTTGAATTCAGGAGAAACGATGACCAGACTTCCCACAGCCAAAAGTATTAGCAAAATCAAAATAACCAGTATCTTTTTATTTTCGTAAAGTAAGATAAAGGAAGATATGATAAATGCAATCAGGGCGCCTCTTGAGTAGGTCAAAAGCATTGCTGTGAGTGTTCCCGAAAAGCAAACAAAAAGGATAACCTTGCGATGCAATTTGTTTTCTCTCAAAAGATAAAACAATGACAGGAGCGTGGCAAACAAGGTTATTATACCGGTGGTATTGATAGGAGATTGGGCTTCCGAAATTAGTCTTGCTGATATGGGATTCCCCAGTACCATATAAAAATTAATCATTCCTCTAATTGAAAAGACTGTAGTTGAGATAATTATGATCCATATAAGAATAGCAAACCGCTTCCTGGAATTAAAAAAGTTAATCAATATATAATAGAGTACGATATATTTTAACAGATGTGCATAGAAATCATGAAAGCTGTTCCCTTTATCTACCGCCCAGAAAATACTTGCGCAGGCCCAAAAAACATATAATACAAATGGGAATGTCAAGGGTGTCTTGAATGTAAAATTAACAGCTTTTAAAGAAAATAAGGTGAGGATAATAAAAACCGACAGGTATAAACAAATTTCTTTAATGGACGTTGTGTGTGGGAAAGGATTGCAGAATATAAATACTCCAATTAGCACGGGAACGGATTGATTTAGATATTTTAATATCTTATTAACCGGATCAAGCTCCTTTAATTGTGATGACGACAGTATATTCATATTTTCCTTATACGCTGCTCAAGATCGGTCAATCATACATAGCTCTGGCAGATTTCTGGTTGATAAAGTCCAAAATAGAACGTAAATGATCCTTAAAAACAGAGTTTATCCGAGTTGTCTAATGAAAACTCAAATAAATTCATCCATAATTGTGCTGGTTCTTTTCCTCTCATAGTATATTTAATTTTTGCTTTGATAAGAAAATGCAGAGGAAACAAAATGCGTGCCAATTCAATACTGAAACCGGTTTGTTTGCAATATTCTTGAACGGTTTCTCTTATTAATCCGGAAAACCAATTGTTGCCAAAGTAAGCATTAAGAACTCTTTGCCACCGATTTCTTGGTAAAATTTTCAGATTGTGAATATATTTCGAGATAAAATAGAACAGATCCCAAAAAGGCAAACCGTTTTCCGTTGCGGTTTCCCAATCAATAATCTTAATTTGATTTTTCGATTCAATAAAAATGTTTGTGGCCGAGTAATCTCCATGTAGAGGCGTGCTGAAAGGATAATCTTTCATCCTTTCATAAACCTGATCCAATGACTTTGCCAGTGCAAAGTTTTTTTGCTCCGACGGTTCATACTCTTTATAAAATGTTACTATGGGATCTAAAATAGTTCGTTTAAATTCGGTTTGCTCCAGATGGTTTTTTATATATTTATTGAGAAGTATTACAAATTTTAGAGCGTAAGAAAAATTACTTGCAATCTTATCCTTTTGAAAAAACAGGATCGGACTTTTGCTCAAAGATGATACCATTCTTACACCATGACAGGCCTTTTGTATGATTACATCATGATGCGTAAGATTAAGCAAACGAATCGGCAACGGCAAAAATGCGGCCAATTTTTCATAGGAGGCTAATTTATTGATAAGAGAATATTCTCGTTTAATAGAGTCATTTTGATTTTTTTCTCGCATAAACTTTGCAAAAAGGACGGGTTCAATTTGAGTTTTCCCAAAAATTAGAAAGTTTACCCTCCCTTTATTCCATGGGTTTCCCCCAACCTTAAAAAAAGACAGGTTGCTGTCCTGCCTGTCAGACAGTCCAAACTCTTCCCAATGCTCTCTTAAATATGTGGAAAGTTCGCTCAGCATATTTTATTAAAATCCTCTTGATTGTCCCATGCTATAAGGTTCACTTTCTGGCAATAATGATAAAATTTGAAACAAAATACTTTTCAATGCCTAACTTATATGCCCATTTTAAAAAGAAGTATTCAAATTTACTTGCTGTTTTGATAAAATTCTCAAGGTAATATCTAAAAATATTTCTGTCTTTCTGCGCAAAAATATATTTGGGATCTCTATAATCCGGCCATGCATAATAAAAATCGATTCTTTTAAACCCTGCTTCCTTTAGCATCTTATTGTAACCGCTGAAAGAGTATGTGTAAGTGCGATATTTTTTTTTGCTAAATATCATTGTAATTAAATTGGCTATAAATCTTGGCAATAAACTGGTTAAATAAAGCTTGCTATGGTCCCTTTCTTTATAAAAAAAATCGAAGCCGTATCTGTTTTCAATTGCTATAAATAAATAGCCTTTATCTTTTAATAGATCATAAGTCGTATCAAGGGTATTTTTTTGAATTTCCGCAGGGTTTTTCCCTTTGCCCCACTCTCCCATATATTCAAAGACTCCGTTCATGAGGATATAATTAAAACATGGCCCTTTAAATGGCATGGATAGAGCGCTTGCATGAATGGGTATTATGTTTTTAATGGCTTCGTTTTTCTTTCTAATTTCTAAAAACCTTAGTCTATTTAAAGTAGCATCTACGGCATATACTTTTTTGCAAATCTTTGAGATCGGGATACTCAGCGAGCCTGGCCCACAACCAACATCCAAAATGATGTCATTATTTGATATGGGCAGGAAAAAGAGGCCATCGGCCTTGTTACCCCTGAAAGTTTTGATATAGGCCCATCTTCCTTTAAATTTTTGAGATAATAAATAACTCTGAATTCCCTCATTTGTTTTTCCTGTAATCGAAGAAAATATCTTATCCCATCTATCATGCGGGATATTTCCATACGAATAACTATTTGAAAGAAAAGATAATATTCCATGTTTCTTCCCCCAGAGGTGAGAGCATTCTTTACAATAAAGGCCATTTTCCGAAGGCACTAACCTATGTTTACATTTTGGACAATATAGCTGCATCATTAGAGGTCTCCTGAACCTTACCGATTTTTCAAAAGCAAACTATTAACCTGTTAGGACTTATTGATAAAATTCAGAAAAGATAATGAAGGATATCATAAAGAGTAACGCTTTCCGGATTCTTTTTTTTCTTCCTCATGTTTCTAAATCGATGTATCCTTTGAAAGGGTCTCTGAATAATACCTTTTCTGATAAACTGATAAACATCATCTTTCTTATAGCAATCTTTAAAGATTTGAAATGCAGACTTCCTGAGAGATGGCGGCATATCTTCGGCAATAGAGACCAATAACTTCAGAACCTCACGGGATGCACAAGCCATCACGGATTCCCATGGTCGTCCCATTTCAAAATCAACATGATAAATAGCTTTATCCGCAAAGATTATATTTCGAGTATTTGCATCAATATGAAATAGTCTGTTATCATTATTTAAAAACGCTTTGTGATGCCGATTAGCAACTTCACAAAAGAGAATGCCAAGTTTTTCCTCTTTTTCCCTTGCCCCAATTGCTTTTTTACAAATTAATTCCCTTAAAGTTATTCCATCAATAAACTTTGTTGTAAGAATTGGAAACATGTAAAGTTCAGGCAATGGATTATCGACAATGGCTGGAACATTACAACCATTTACCCCCCAGTGTTTAAGAGTTTCTTCTTCAAAAGCCTTGCGTTTTGTTGGAGAAGAATATTCTACAGGCTGCCTTAATCCAACATAACCCAAAAACTTTCTTATTTCATAATTTAACCGCGGATGCTTATGACTATAGATTTTCAAGAAAATAAATTGATTTTCAAGAGGTATCTTATAGGCAGCATTTGTATGGACGGATAAAATTCTGTATTTTTCAATTCTCCCGAGCACTTCATTTCTATTTTTTTTGAAACACATAGATAAGATCCTGGCTGAATACCGTTGGCCAAAGTTTCGCTCTAATGGTATTTTTGGGAGTGGTCAATTTATATAATCGGAAGCCTGCGTTGCTTACTATCCTTTGAAAATCAGGTCCTGTTTGAAAGTTTATATGTGCTCCGGAGATTGGCGGAAAATTTCCCAGCAAAAATTTAAAGCGATGGTGGTAATAACAAATATTGGGGATGACGCCTATGAACCAACCATTTTCTTTGATTATTTGTCTTGCTTGCTTAATGAAACGAACTGGATCTTCAAGGTGATGAATGATTCTACTGGCAATTACCATATCTATTTTTTCAGAATAATCAGGCAGGCCATTGTTTAGATCCCATATTTTTATGTTATTCGTACTGAAGTCATAGAGCTTAAATACCTTTTCCGATATCTCGATACCGTACACTTCGTAATACTCCGAGAGTGTTTTAAATACATGCCCGGGCCCAACACCGCAATCAAGAACTCGAGCCTTTTTCTTGCCAAGAACCTCTATGGCAGTTTCGATAATCTTGCGGTGTACATCGGTAAATTGGTAATGTTTCTCAGCAATTCGATGTTCCCAATATCTATCATAATTAGAAATTCTAAATTTCCCCATACTATTTCCTAAAGATGTTCATTCACCCAATCGAACATTTTTTCTATTTGGTTTTTATATGTATAATTATTAAAAACTTTTTTTTGTCCCGCTAATGCAATCCGCTTCCTCTCCTCTTCGTTTTTCAGATAATAGCGGACCTTATCCACCATTTCATCACCGGTATCAAAAACATCAATTTCTTTGCCAACATCATAGGCGAATTCAACACCGGCGGTTCTGCTGCAAAGATAGAATCCTCCACATCCCATCACAGCAAAACTCCTGTTACTTAAACATCTACCTTGGACAGGAATATCGGCATCTTCACCAATAAAAATCTTTGTATTCTGAATGACATCGGCAAAATCCTTCATATACACTTCTTTGCCTGTCCACGCACGGTGCACTCCGCCCGAAAAATAACGGATATTTTTCAATTGCCTGGAAAGATGTGGCCCCCACCATTTGATGTCAATATTATTTCGTCTCAATTGCATAACCAATCCACATCGTCTGTTATAGATGGGTCCTCCCATTGAACCAATCATGGCAACGTCGGCATAGTGTTTTTCATCATTACCCGCTCCAGGGGAGTTGATTCCAAAAAATTCCGGTGAAAACCCCTGGTGGATCCACTTGATATTTTTTATGCCCCTTTGACGAAAATAATCTACGTGATCCTCTACATTGGTCAAAACAAAGTCCTGTGCCCTCGCAAATGGCGCCATCCAATCTTCCAGTGACAGCATGGTGAACCAGAGAATCGTAATACAGCCTGATTCTTTAAATCGTTCACTAAGGTCTAAAGAAAGTTTTTCACCTTTCAGGGTAAAAACGTAGAGTGGTTTTTCCTTCTCAACAATTTTCAGGAGATCTTCTTCATGCTTTTTACTGGTGCGATAATCGTATCCTATAACCTTATAACCAAGCTGTTCCATTCCCTCAATCATATATCGGCCCGAGTTAAGGGGATTATCGATCGGACCGCAAAAAAGGACCGTCTTCTTTTGAAGGGAATTTCTTTTTATTTTAGCATTAATAAAATTCTGGTTTACGAATGTATTTGCACAAACAATCTCTTGACCATGCAGGACATGTCCCAGATGTTCGTTTATCCAGTTGAATATTTTTTCTATTTGCTTTTTGTATGTATAATTATTAAAGATTTTTTTTTGTCCCGCTAATGCAATCCGCTTCCTCTCCTCTTCGTTTTTCAGATAATAGCGGACCTTATCCACCATTTCATCACCGGTATCAAAAACATCAATTTCTTTGCCAACATCATAGGCGAATTCAACACCGGCGGTTCTGCTGCAAAGATAGAATCCTCCACATCCCATCACAGCAAAACTCCTGTTACTTAAACATCTACCTTGGACAGGAATATCGGCATCTTCACCAATAAAAATCTTTGTATTCTGAATGACATCGGCAAAATCCTTCATATACACTTCTTTGCCTGTCCACGCACGGTGCACTCCGCCCGAAAAATAACGGATATTTTTCAATTGCCTGGAAAGATGTGGCCCCCACCATTTGATGTCAATATTATTTCGTCTCAATTGCATAACCAATCCACATCGTCTGTTATAGATGGGTCCTCCCATTGAACCAATCATGGCAACGTCGGCATAGTGTTTTTCATCATTACCCGCTCCAGGGGAGTTGATTCCAAAAAATTCCGGTGAAAACCCCTGGTGGATCCACTTGATATTTTTTATGCCCCTTTGACGAAAATAATCTACGTGATCCTCTACATTGGTCAAAACAAAGTCCTGTGCCCTCGCAAATGGCGCCATCCAATCTTCCAGTGACAGCATGGTGAACCAGAGAATCGTAATACAGCCTGATTCTTTAAATCGTTCACTAAGGTCTAAAGAAAGTTTTTCACCTTTCAGGGTAAAAACGTAGAGTGGTTTTTCCTTCTCAACAATTTTCAGGAGATCTTCTTCATGCTTTTTACTGGTGCGATAATCGTATCCTATAACCTTATAACCAAGCTGTTCCATTCCCTCAATCATATATCGGCCCGAGTTAATGGAATTATCGATCGGACCGCAAAAAAGGACCGTCTTCTTTTGAAGGGAATTTCTTTTCATTTTAGCATTAATAAAATTTTTAGATTACGAATATGTTTGTAAAAATAATCTCTTGATCATCCAGAGAGCTACCCAATCACTTATTTCATTATGGTGATCACTAAACGTCATAACACTGTGATATTCAAAAGGGGTTTCAATGGGCAAAGTAGTTTTCGTTTTCTGAATAAGAATTTTTTCGGGGGTTTTCCGATATCTTTTCCCCAACCTTGTTATACGTTCGTCTTCGTTGACCTTTACGTTTATCAGGATATCTGCAAAGTCTAAGAAGCGGCTGGGTATCCAGTTCGAAAAAAAGAGAATCTTAGAGCTAATCGAATCCAAAAAATTTTTACAGGATTTTTTTTCGAGCTTAATTTTTTCCCAATGCAATTTCCAAAATCTTGTTGAATAGATGATATTATCATCAATGACAATGATATCTTTTCTCCGGAAGTTGCCAAAACCAAATCTAACAAAGCTTTTCACCATATGCGTTTTGCCGGCTCCTGGAAGGCCGGCAATGGCAATAATAGCCTTTTCTTTCTCTAAAAGTATCTTGTTTGTTTCTTTCAACAACCTTTCAAGTCCTTCTGCCCCTTCATATATACCAATATCGGTCATATTGCAGTCTTATTGAACACTTTTAAATCTATTTTTATTGGATAAAGTAAAGTCCATCCTGGATTTTAACACAGGAAGTACCTCTTCAATTGAGAGATCGTCCAAACATTTACTTCTACCTTCTCCGTTACATCCCTTTTTACCACATGGCACACATTTCCATGATTTTTGAACAACCTTATGGCCCTCACCCCGTGGTCCCCATCGGAATTGTTTTGAGGGTCCAAAGATTGCCACAACAGGTGTTTTAACTGCTGTGGCCATATGCATTGGACCAGAGTCAATACCAATGAAAAACATGGCATGCGATAGGAGAGCGGCCAGTTGTTTCAAAGATAGTTGTCCTCCCAGATGAATGGGTGAACTTTTCGACATTTCTACAATCCTGTTTGTAAAATTAAGTTCCGCTCTGTTATTGCCACAGATAAGAATCGTTCGGATCCCCCATTCTTTCTGCAGATAATCACATATTGCCACATAACCATCAAGATGCCATGCTTTGTATCTTGCTTGAGAGATTGGATGTAAGACAATAAAATTATTATGCGGTAAAAATCCCTTTTCTCTTAAAATTTGCAGGCAAGCGGTTTCATCTTCCTTGTTCCAGTAAAGGGAGAGTTCTTTTTCACAGGAAACACATCCTAAATACTCTGTCATTTCTAAATGGTAATCCACAATATGCCTGCCGGCTCGTGCTGTCACTAAATCTGTAAACAATAGATGTCGATCGAACCTTTTCAGTTTTTTTGATTTAAAGCCCAATCTTCTTTTCGCGCCGCTCAGAAAGCCCAGAAGCGCTCCGCGGTCGCTATTGGTAAGCTCTAATACAAGGTCAAAATGCAACTTCCTTAGCTTATTTATAAGCTGAAGATACTTTATCAAATCAAGAACCGGATTTGCATACCTTTCTAAGACTAAAATCTTATTTATGGCTGGGTTTTGTGTAAGCATCGGCTCTGTGCCCTTGTTGACAAGTGCAGCTATATAGGCTTTTGGATAGTAATATCGCAACGATTCAAAAACCGGGGTAGTGACCAGCACATCACCTATGTATTTCAATTTGATAACAAGAATATTTTTCGTTTCATCATGCATGTAACTTGTTTTTGTTCGTAATGCTTTCATAGATGTCAAACAACTGCCTCAGGTGTTTTTCCCATGAAAATTGTTGAAGCAGTTCAGAATTAAAGTTCTGTACTAACCGCCGGTTTAGCTTAAATCCCATCTGGATTTTTTTACCGATTTCAACAGGATCTATAGGATTTTCGATGATGTAACCGTTTTTACCCTCCTCCAGCACCTCTGAAGCGCCGTTTATTCTGGATGTAATGACAGGCAAGCCGGAGGCCATAGCTTCAAGGCATACATTGCTAAAAGGTTCGTAAATTGTTGGGAAAATAAACAGATCGGCAGCGCAATAATATCTCTCCACATCGGTTACGGGACCCACGAAATTGACATGTTTTTCAATCCCCATCCTTTTTACTATGGATCGGTAAGGACCAACTCTATCTTTACCGATTACTATTAATTTGATTCCTGATTTCAACTTTGCCAGAGATTTAATTGTTGCAGCCAGTCCCTTGCGCTTGAACCCGGAGCCAACAAAAAGGAGCACCCGATCTCTTGCCGAAATCCCAAGAGAATTCCTTACTTTCATTCTGATTTCTGCCGGATTATTCAGGTTAAAGCGATTCGTGTCAACAGCATTATAAATTACCTTGATTTTCTTAGAGGGAACTCCGTAGTGCTCAATGATTTCATCTTTTCCCCTTTTTGAGTTAGCGATAATTATCTTGTAATTACCATGTTC
>CAYLKT010000021.1:0-11075 GCA_964384305.1 uncultured Thermoplasmatales archaeon
AGTTGTCTAAAAAATATGGGATTATACAATTAATGTAAAAACTGCAAAAGTCTTGTTATGTGTTGATTATAATCGGAATTTGATATGAAAGTTTGTTGTTATGATTGTGGAAAAACAGATGGTGAACTACTACCACCAAACATTTGTTTGGAAGCGGACTTCTTGACCGGAAAAAAGTTAAAAATAGAGAATTGATACGGTTTTTTACCATGAAAGAAGAAGTGTTAGACGAAGTTGAAAAAAAGATTAATTATTCGTTCAAAAACAAAGAGCTTTTAAAAAATGCACTTACACACAAAACATACGCATTTGAAGCACTAGTACCAATTGAATACAACGAAAGATTGGAGTTTTTGGGCGATAGCATTCTTGGATTTATTGTTGCAGAAGGTCTTTATAAATCCAATAGATATTTTTCTGAAGGAGAACTTACAAGGAGAAGATCTACTCTCGTGAACAACAATTTCCTTGCAAAAAAGGCAAGTAAACTTGGAATTGGGAAATTCTTGTTTTTGGGTAAAGGAGAAAAAAAGCAAGATGGAAATAAGAACAAAACAAATCTTGCAAATGCAATGGAAGCATTGATTGGTGCAGTGTACCTGGATTCGGGCATAAAAAATGCAAAAAAGTTTATTGTTAACAACTTATTTGACGGAAATTCTAGATTCTAGAACGGCTATTTTTTCTTCTTTAGATAAGGTATTCCAGATCTTTTATTGATACCTACTTCATAATCATCTGGTTTATTGCAAGGTTTGCCTTTGTCAGATAGCGCTTTACTAAAATAATAGAATATTCGCGTGCCACCGTTCTTTAATTTCACTTTCCTCTTGTACAATGTGCAGTCACCATGACGATAGAAACTGGGCTTTGTACTAGATGGCAAATCATCGGCAATTTTTACTCCAAAATATTTTTTCACACCTGACATCATTAGACACATTACAACTACCACGCTTATTGCAAAGAAAATATAATGTTCTAGCACATCATGATGCCAGATAAACATGGATACAACAGCCCAAAATGCTGTATAACACTGATAACCTATTGTGTATATTCTAGCCCAGTTTTTCCTTTTATAGAAACCATAAGCAACGGAAAATACAAGAATAAACACTAAGATGACCTGACTCCAAACCCAAATCGCCCAACCTGAAAAAACAAACAACGAATTCATATATTCATAAGTACCTGTGTAAACTGGGTACCAATAGTATAGCTCGGTCAATATTAACACAGCTGCTAAAACCAATAAACCTAGCGATCTTTTTTTATCTTCCATCATTTTAAAATCCCCCAATATATCCAACATAAAATATATTGAAGCAACTTATATTTTTCTATATAAGGTGTTGTTAAAAATCAATGCGATAAACGTCAATATGTTCATCATCGTACAGTCGACTTAACACAACCTCGGCATCAAGTTTGGCGTTTGACAAATACATTTCAAGTTTTGATCTGCAAGAAAGACTGCTGAAAACAAAATATGCCTTTCCTCCAAGATTCATGTAAGATTTCACTTGTTCTACAAATTTCTTTGTGATTTTGAGACCATCTGATCCGCCATCAACTGCAAGATCAAACCACCCCGAACCACCAACTCTATCTTTAGGTTTTGTAGGAAGATATGGTGGATTAAGAATAACTACATCAAATTTTTCATCTTTTTTTATTGCTGAAAACAAATCGCCTTTTCTGACCTCGAGTTCACCTTTTATCATCGAACTATTTTTTTTGTAATTTATTTTAACATATTCCACTGCAAAAGGATTTAAATCTGTACAAAGAACGCTTGCACCACGACGTGCACACTCAAGAGCAATAAGGCCAGAACCAGTTCCAATTTCAACGACTCTGTCGCCTTTTTTTACGTCAATTGCTTCAATAATCCCGAATGTATCTTCAGCAGGTCTGTAAACCTCCGGGTGAAGTTCTATCACAAGACCGTTGAAACAGATATTTTTTACATTCAAACAGATGCGCCCCAATGGTTTATAGGTTACAAATTAAAATGTATACTTAAAAAGCTTTATAAAAACAAAAGAACTGCCAAAGCAATCAACAAAATTATAAAACTCTAAATATTCGTGGTTTCTGGTAATTGTATGAAAGTTGCGTTAATTTCAATGAGACCAAAAGTTGCAGACAAGAAATTAAACATAGAAAAAATGAAGCATTTTATTAAGCAAAAAAAAGCAGAGTTGTATATTTTTGGAGAAACATCACTTACTGGGTATCCACTAAAAGATGAACTCAGAAACGTTTCTGAAAAGGAGGATGGACCATCTATAAAAGAAATGAAGAAAGTCGCAAAGGAAAACAACTGTTACATTGTCTTTGGAATGCCATTAAAAGACAGTAAAGTTGAAGGGCTCATTCATAACTCAGCAGTTTTAATACATCCAGAGGGGAAAGCAGATACAATTGATAAGTGGTTTTTGCCAACTTTTGGACCATTTGAAGAAAAAATATTTTATGACGAAGGGGAAAAAATAGAACTTTTTGAAACAAAGTTTGGAAAGGTTGGAATCGTAATATGCTATGATTTGTACTTTCCGGAGCTTTGTAAGGCATATTCGCTACTTGGAGCAGACATTATAATTTGCATTTCTGCCTCACCGTCAATTACAAGGAAATATTTTGAAACTTTACTCCCAGCAAGAGCGATAGAGAATACAACATTTGTTTTATACTCAAATCTTGTTGGAACCCAGGAAGATCTGGTCTTTTGGGGTGGATCTCAGGCATACGGTCCACTTGGTAAAGAACTTGTTAAAGCACCATATTTCAAGGAAAGCATAGTAACTTGTGATATTGATTTAAAAGAAATAAAACTTGCACGAGCAAACAGACCTGTTATACGAGACACCAGACCAGAATTATACAATGACCTATACATCATATCAAGAAAACATATGAAAAGGAGTAAAAAATAAAATTTACAAAAAGTATTTACCTAACAAAGAGATTCGGGAGAAATTGTCCCTTGTTTTTTTGTTTGTGGGGAGTTGAACAATGAAAAAACTTGACGCCAAGAATATTCATGAATTAGAAATAATGGCAGTGAAAATAAGGAAGCACATCATTGAAATGCTTTACAGAGCAAAATCAGGACATCCTGGCGGCTCACTTTCTGCAGTAGATGCAATTGTCGCTCTTTATTTTGCACATATGAGCCACAATCCAAAAAAGCCCGATGATCCAAACAGGGATAGATTCATTCTAAGCAAAGGTCATGCTGCACCTGCACTTTATGCCGTGCTTGCAGAATGTGGCTATTTTTCTGTTGATGAGTTGAAAGGCCTTAGAGAAATAAATCAAAAACTACAAGGACATCCTGTTCGCGGATACATCCCAGGAATTGAAGCATCTACTGGATCTCTTGGACATGGTCTTTCATTTGCAGTTGGTGTTGCCTTAGCTGGAAAACTTGATAAAAAAAACTACAACATCTATGTTATGATGGGAGATGGAGAAACAGAGGAGGGACAGGTATGGGAAGCAGCTGCTGTCGCGCCTCACTATAAACTAGACAACATAACAGCAATGATTGATAGAAACTTTCTACAAATTGACGGTAACACTGAAGATGTATTTAAGCTAGAATCAGTATATGACAGATGGGCTTCTTTTGGGTGGTATGTCCAAGATATTGATGGACATGACATAAGTCAGATTCTTAAAGCATTAGAAAATGCAGATGCCCACAAAAATCAACCTTCTTTGATTATCTTGAACACAATAAAAGGAAAAGGCGCCTCATTTATGGAGAACAATGTCGACTTTCATGGTGTTCCACCAAATGAGATGGAGAGGAATCTTGCGATGGAAGAGCTTGATCTTGCGCAGAAAAAACTGGAGGCGCTAAAGTGAGCGGAAAACCGGTAAACCCGAGAAATGCCTACGGTGACACACTGGTTGAGCTTGGAAAAAAACATCAAAATCTAGTTGTCCTAGATGCAGATCTATCAAAGTCAACAAAAACTATAATGTTTGCAAAAGAATACCCAAAAAGATTCTTTGAGATGGGCATCGCAGAAGCAAATATGATCTCTACTGCTGCAGGACTTGCATCCTGCGGAAAAATTCCTTTCGTTTCTACTTTTGCAGTGTTTGCAACAGGGCGAGTATACGATCAAATAAGAATGGATGTGGCCTATTCAAAAGCAAATGTGAAGATATTTGCAACACATGGTGGAATAAGTGTTGGAAAAGATGGCGCTAGCCACCAGATGATTGAGGACATTGCTTTGATGAGGGTTCTCCCATACATGACTGTATTTGCACCAAGCGATGCAACCCAGACTGGAAGAATTGTTGAACTCATGGCAGAAAACAAAGGACCAATGTATGCACGAGTTGGACGGGCCGATGCACCACTAATCTATGAAAAGAGAGAGCTTTCAGACATTAAAATTGGAAGGGGCATAGTTGTAGAAGATGGTTCAGACATAACAATTATTGCATGCGGGACAATGGTTGAGCCATCAATTGACGCGAGCAATGACTTGAAAAAACAAGGAATTGATGCAAGAGTAATAGACATGCATACAATAAAACCACTTGATAAAAAACTTGTAATAAAAGCTGCAAAAGAAACAGGAGCAATAATCACTGCTGAAGAACATTCTATTATCGGTGGACTGGGCAGTGCTGTTGCTGAAACACTTGCAGATGAAAACATAAATTGTAAATTTTTGAGAATGGGAATAAAAGATATCTTCTGTGAAAGCGGCGAACCGGCAGATCTATTGGAAAAATATGAGCTGAACGAGAAACATATCATAAAAAAGGCAAAAGCACTTCTAGAGTGATGTAAATTTTTATATCCCATTATAACTTTAAAAAAACATTACCTGGTTACAACTATTGTAAGAACATCCTCGTCCTTTAAAACATGATCCAAACCCACCTTTTGAATATCGTGCTTGGCAGAAGGCCCAGAAACATTTGCATATCGGAATTTATCCTTAAAATCACGATGAAGTTTTCTACAAACATCTTCAACAGTATTACCTTTTCTCAAAATCAAAGGTTCATCAAAATCAGCAGTTTCTCCAATGGGTTTCATGTAAATACGGATGATCTGCAGTTCTGAAAAAATCATAACTCTAAGTTTATTGAGTCCTCTACCCCCTTTTGCAGATACAGGTATTACCCTCCATCCACTGCCCTTAACACCTTTGATTTTTGTCTGAAGTTCTTTTTCAGAAATTAAATCTGTTTTATTAATAATAACTATTGCAGGAACATATATCCTATTCTGAATAAAAGCATCTATCAGTCGATCCTCGGTAATGTCCTCCCGCACTATAATATCCGCATTTGTTACATATTCTGAAGAAATTGTTTTCACAAGTTCCTCATCCATATGTGTAAGTTTTATTGTTGAGGTTACATTGATTCCACCATGACCGGTTCTTTTTACAACTACCCCAGGTTTCTTTTGATTTAACCTAAGACCCGCTTTATGTAATTCTGCAGCCATGAGATCAAGATGATCACGATGTTGTGCATCGATCATAAAAAGAATAAGATCAACATTTCTCACAGCAGAAAGTACTTCTCTCCCTCTACCTTTTCCTTCTGATGCGCCTGTTATAAGACCAGGAAGATCCAAAAATTGAATATTTGCGCCATTGTATCTCATCATGCCTGGAATTGCATCAAGAGTCGTGAATTCATATGCCGCAACCTTGCTGTCTGCTTCTGTTAGCTGATTTAACAAAGTGCTTTTACCGATACTAGGAAAACCGATAAGGGCAATTGTTGCATCACCAGACTTTTTAATTGCAAAACCTTTGCCTTTCGCTCCAGCACTTTTTCTTTTATCAGACTCTTCTCTTAATCTTGCAATTTTTGCTTTTAATTTCCCGATATGATGCTCAGTAGCCTTATTTTTTTGTGTATTGAAGATTTCGTCTTCAATGTCTTTTATTTGCTTTTCAAGCTCACTGGTATCCATAGGACTAAAAATCCAATAATACAAAATGTTTTATAAACATATACTAATCCAAAGGTTCATTGGAGTTGTATTATCATTATATTAAGTTTTGCTTCACTTGTTATAAAATAATCCCTTCCAACTTGTATATAATTGCTTGCCGAATTTACGTGCGCAGCGATATCATTTTCATCAAGATATCCTTGTATAATATCTACAGCCTCAATTGAAGCTTCTAATCCCAACCTAAACTCATCTTTTACTGCTTGCCATTTAGATGAAACATTAAGTGCATCTAATTGTACAAGATATTCATTGGAATGATGTTTTAAAGTCACTAAATCGTACTGTATTTCATCATATCTTCTATTTTTTAAATCATTATCAAGATCTTCGCATCTACTATCCGCATCAGATTTTGTTTGGATAAACCAAGCATGAAACGCCTCATCATCGTAATTGGCGTCATATAATTTATTTCCTGACGCTTCTTGTTGTACGCATCCACTTAAAAGACCTATGCTAACAATCGATATGGCAATTAGCAATATCGTTATTTTTTTCATTTTTCCCATCAAGCCGCAATTTCAAAGCGAATAACATCTTATAAAAACAGCGCTAAAATTTATTTTGTTATATGTGTGCCTGTTTTTCCATTTAATGCTTCATATCCCTTTTCAACACTTGATATTATTACCTTCTTTCCGCCAGACTCTAAAAATCTAATTGCTGCAAGAACCTTGGGACCCATGCTTCCAGAAGGAAATTCTCCTGCATCGTAGTGTTTTTTAATTTCATCAAGCGTAACTTTTTCTAGCGCTTTTTGATTTTTCTTGTTGAAATTGATATAAACCTTCTCAACATTTGTAAGGATTACAAAAAGCTCGGCATCAACTGCCTCAGCAAGACGTTCAGAGGCAAGATCTTTATCGATTACCGCTTCAATACCATCCAGTCCCCAGCCCTCCTTTTCTATCACCGGCATCCCTCCTCCACCAGATGCTATTACAAGAATGCCATCATCAAGGAGCTTTTTTATGATTTCTCCTTCAACAATGGATTTTGGATCAGGTGACGGCACAACTATTCTCCATCCATCCTTCGCCTTCTTAATCTTGTAGCCCTCATTTATGAGCTCATGAACTTCTTCTTCACCATAGTACGGCCCAATAGGCTTTGTAGGATCTTTAAACGATGGATCTTCTTCATCTACCAAGACTTGTGTAATCAGTGCTACAACTGGTTTATCCACATTCGCTTCTTTCAGAGCATTGGAAAGACATTGTTGAATCATATAACCAATGAGTCCTTCACTCTCTGCAACACAAATCCCAAGAGGCATAGAGGGAGTTACATCTCGAGCCAAGTCGTTTTGGAGGAGGATTGCTCCAACCTGTGGACCATTGCCATGGGTTACAACGACATTCCAGCCATCTTCTATCATTTTAACTATGTGCTTAGAAATCTCACGAGTATTTGCAAATTGTTCATATATTGTGCCTTCTTGACCTCTTTTAATCAATGCATTTCCGCCAAGAGCGACAATTACTTTTTTATCCATAATAATAAAGTGGGAAATGTTAAATCATATAAAAAACATGATGGTCATACATTTAGTAGATTTTACATAAAAAGAATTGATCAAACATGAATAAAAAATATTGGCCGATCATAATTCTTGGAGCACTATTACTAATTCTACCATTTCTCATTGTACAATCTGAAGCATTAAAATGGGCATTTGGCTATTCTATTTCAGCACTTTGGACACTATCTCCTTTTGTTCTAGTTATCGGTTGTTTTCTCCTGTTTTACAATGTATTTAAGATGAAGGGTGAAAAGAAAAAATTGAAGTTAAATAAAAATGACCGTTTGATTATTTTGATTTTTATTCTTATAGTTATAGTTAGTTTAGTTGTTTATCTCTTACAGATATTGTAAAAAGGTATTGCACGATCATTTGGAGAAAAAATGTGTAAGGATGCAAGAAGAAAATTAGTAGAAAATCTTAAACAAGAAGGGAGAATAAAAACAAAGCGTGTTGAAAAAGCTTTTTTGGAGACACCAAGAGATATTTTTGTTTCAGACAATTTAAAAAATCATGCGTATATTGACACACCTCTCCAAATAGGAAAAGACCAAACAATTTCAGCACCTCATATGGTTGCAATCATGTGTGAAGCACTTGATATTAAAGAGGGGCAAAAAATTTTAGAGATTGGAACAGGATCAGGGTATCATGCCGCAATAGTTTCAAAATTAGTAGGAGAAACGGGTCACGTTTATACTACAGAAAGAATAGAATCTCTTGCAGAAAATGCAAAGAAAAATCTGGAGGCTGCCAATATAACAAATGTAACTGTTGAGTTGGGGGATGGTTCTTTGGGACTTGAAAAATATAGCCCATATGATAGAATTTATGTTACATGTGCTGCTCCAAAAGTTCCTGATCCATTGATTAATCAGCTAAAAAATCTTGGAAAGCTCCTAATTCCAGTTGGAAATAGAATTTGTGATTTAATACTTTTAGAAAAAGAGAATAACGAACTAAAAAGGAAAAATTTGGGTGGATGCGTCTTTGTTCCGCTTATAGGAGAGCATGGATATTAAAGCTTATATCCAATATCTCTCAGAAACTTTTTTCTCCACAAAATATCTTCTTTGTTCTCAACACCTTTTGGAATAAAACCATCTATTACGCCAAGAATTCCTCGACCAGTTTCACCATCCAATCTTGATTCAGCAAGTATTACTTTTGTTGGATTTGCTGTTGCACAGTAAATATTGCAGACCTCGGGAACATTTTGTATGGCGTTTAAAACATTAAGAGGGAAACAGTCTTTCATAAAAACAATAAAAGAATGGCCCGCACCTATGTTTTTAGCGTTTTTCTCAGCCATCTTCTTCATATCATTATCATTACCCTCTATTCGTATTTTACATGCACCGCTTGCCTCGCAAAAAGCTATACCAAACTTTCCTGCTGGCACTGAGCTTACCATAGCTTCATACAGGTCTTCGACCGATTTTATAAAATGAGTTTGCCCAAGTATAAAATTAATTTCTTCTGGCTTTTCTATTTCAACAGCCTTTAATTCGATATTCCCCATAAGATTACCTCCAATAACTAAGCATTAAAAAGGTGTTATATAAAGATTGTATAAAAGAAAAAAGAAGAGGAGGAAATGGTTTTATTTTCTTTTTTTCTTTGTTGCATTTATCAACTCTTCTTCAATTCCCTATATCTAACATTAAAATTTGAACCCTGTAAATTAGAAATTTTGTTGATGATATTGATTATTATAAATGGGAGTTAGTTAATAAAAAAAATGAAAAAGTAAAAAATTTACTTTTTTGCGTATAATTTGCTCCAGCGAACTCTTCTAGGAACGCGCTTTAATTTAAGCATATTTTTCTGGCACTTACCTTTACAAAAGTAAAGAACTGTACCATCCTTCTTGGCATATATCTTACCAGTTCCGGGTTCTATCTCGTTTCCACAAAAAGAACATGTTCTTCTTTCTACCATTTTACTTCACGTCCTAGCGAGGCCCGCCAAGTCTTTTAGCTTCTCTTTGCGTTTCGCTGAGCATCAAAATGTCGCCAAGTTGAAGGGGGCCAATTACATTTCTTGTTATAATTTTACCCTTGTCACGCCCATCAAGAACTCTAACTTTAACTTGGGAAGCTTCTCCTGCCATACCTGTGCGGTCTATTATTTCCACAATTTCACAAGGTGTTCCTTCTGCCGTCATGTTTCTAACCCTGCTTCTTTAGAACTTCAATTTTCTTTACTATGTTCTCAATACCTGCTTTGTCTTTTCCAACAGTTAATATTGCAACTGCTGCCGTTGGCACCTTTAAACCTGCAGAACTTCCAAGCTCTACTTTGCTAGGAACATAAGCATAAGGAATATTTTTTTCCTCGCATAGAATTGGCATATGAACGAGAACCTCTTCTGGTGTTACGTCTTCTGCCATTACAACAAGTTTTGCTTGTCCACGCTCTACTTGTTTTGTAGCTTCATTTGCGCCTTTACTTATTTTACCTGTACCTCTAGCTTTTTCTACAAGATCATAGGCTAAATCCTGTACTTCTTTTGGTGTTTGAAATCTTACATACATTGCCATTTTTTAGCCTCCTATGAAAGCCTTCATTGATTTATTCCCCTTAAGGAATGTAAAGCTTCGAATGTAGGTCGAATATAAAAACCTTTTTAAGGGATCAGTTCCTCCGAAAGTAGACTTTGAAATGACGATTTTGTGTAAGGTCCATTGTACATACGTCTTAATAGAATGAAATAAGGAGTAAAAATAGAGACACAACAGTTAAAAACTACTTAAAATTAACAAAAAAACGAGATAGAAACCTACTCTAAACTAAGCAAAAAAGTGAATAAAAGACCAGATAGCACATATGTTATCCTCCACCAGGATCAATAGTGTATAAAATGGTTCCAAATAATTTCGAGGTGACAAGATACCCCTCTTTGACATATCCAAATAAAGCAAGCCAGATAAGAATATCCGCCAAGATCCATAGGTTATACAATAATACTGAGAACATAAAGTAGAATAATCTTATGAGATAACTCTTTGATGTTGTCTTAGGGAGATATGAATGTTTCTTAACTCTATAACTTGTTTCTACACCCCATCTTCGACCGTATAAATCAAATAATCTTTCAGCCAAGTTTACATCATTTTCATTGTATTCTTCGTTGGTTGCAAATGCTCTTTTAATGTCATTTTCATCTTCAACTATTACAAGGTTAAATGTGATATCTTTCATCTCAAAATCCGTGATTACTGATGGTGCGGGTATAATATCCATTGCATTTTTTACTGTTGAAATCTTTGTTGCAGGCATCAAATATTTAAGATGAAAACGTTGGAAGACTTTGATTGCTTTTGAGTCAAAGAAACCCCGATCAACATAAACCCGTTTTATCTTAATCCGCTGCTGAGCATATCTTAACAGTCTACTCAAGATCTTCTCTTTAGTATCAAAAGGACCAACAGGCAAAGCAAGTAGTGTAAATCGTTTACCTGCTTCTACAATATTTATTGTGGCGAATTTGTAACATTTTGTTGTCCCCCGGTCTGGTTCTTTACCCACAACCAT
>CAYLKT010000022.1:0-10948 GCA_964384305.1 uncultured Thermoplasmatales archaeon
AGAAAAGTTCGGAGAAAATTATTTTACTGATACAAAAAAATCCAAAGATTAGTGCAAAAGAAATTGCCAAATTTGTTGGTATTAGTTCAAGAGCCGTTGAAAAACATCTGGCAATATTAAAGAAAAAAGGATTACTAAAACGGCTTGGTTCTGCAAAAGGCGGGCATTGGAAAATAATTGAATAACTAAGACAAAGAGAACATAAGATTTTGTTTCTACAGTGTCAACAAGTCTTGTTAACCACTGAAGCAACCGTTTCTAAATCTTTTTTGGTTAATGCCGGATGAATTGGTAGAGACACTACTTCATTTACGAGTCTTTCTGAAACTTTTAGATCGTTGTGCCCAAATTTTTCCAAGTGGGGGTAGTGGTGTAGTGGCTTTGGATAATATATTCCAAATCCAATTTCGTTTTTCTTTAATTCTTCGAGCAATTTTTCACGATTTTTGCATTTAATTGTATATTGGTGGTATGCATGTTCGGCACCATCAAGAACATATGGTATTTCAACATCTTCTAGATTTTCATCATAGAATTTCGCATTTTCTCTCCTCTTCCTCAGAAAGCTTGGTAGTTTTTTAAGTTGCTCAAGACCAATTGCTGCACTGATATCTGTCATTCTATAGTTATATCCAATCCTTCCATGTTCATATCCCCATTTTGTCTTCTCACGACCATGGTTTCTGATTGAATTTGCTATTTTAAATAACTCATCATCGTTTGTTGTTATCATTCCGCCTTCGCCTGTAGTCATGTTTTTTGTCGGGTAAAATGAAAAACATTCAAGATCTCCAAAAGATCCAACCATTTTCCCGTCAAGTGAAGCCCCATGTGCTTGAGCTGCATCTCCAATTACAAGTAGATCATTATCATCTGCGATTTCTTGTAAAGTTTTTATGTCTGCTGCTTGTCCATAAAGATGAACAGGCATTATTACCTTTGTTTTTGGAGTGATTAGTCTCTCAACTTTTTTAGGATCAATGTTAAATGTTTTAGAGTTGACATCACAAAAAACAGGTGTTGCATTACAAAATAGAATTGAATTTACTGATGCAATAAATGAAAATGAAGGAATTATTACTTCGTCATTCTCTTTGATTCCGAGTGAAAGAAGACCTAAATGAAGTGCCGCAGTTCCAGATGTTGTAGCAAGTGCATATTTCGTTCCAACGTATTTCGCAAATTTTTCTTCGAATTCTTTAGTTCTCGGACCACATGCAAGCATCCCTGAGTCAAGAACTTTCATTACTGCTTTTTTCTCTTCCTCTCCGATTAACGGTTTTGCAATTGAAATCATAAACTAATCTCCTTACAAATCTTGGAATCGACTTCTATTTCAATTCCACATTTACTGCATTTAAAGATAGTAACCGCTCCTTTTTTCACACCACCTTTTAACCCCTCTCCGCATTTGCAAACAAACCCTTTTATCATTGCAGGATTTCCATAAACAAGGGCGTTATCTGGAACATCTTTTGTCACAACAGATCCCGCTCCAACAAGTGCGTTTTTTCCAATAGTTATTCCAGCGATAATTGTTGAATTTGCACCTATTGATGCACCATCTTTTACAACTGTTTTCGCAACTTTTTCATCTGACCAAATCTTTGCTCTTGGGTAAAGATCGTTTGTAAAACAAACATGCGGTCCGATGAATACATCATTTCCGACAGTTAAACCGTGATACAATGTTGCAAAGTTCTGAATTTTACAGTTATCTCCAACTTTTACCCCTATATCGACGAATACATCTTTTCCGATATTGCAGTTTTTGCCAATTGTTGCGTTTTTGCGTATATGAACAAAATGCCAAATATTAGTTCCATCACCAATTTTTACATTATCTTCTACATATGCTGACTCGTGGATCATATGATCTTTACCTCTTCTCCATTTTTGTAAGATTTTGTTGCAGCCTCGACAATTTTTAAAGCCATTAACCCATCTTTACCTGTTGTCAAAGGCTTTTTATTATTTTCAATTGCGTTTACAAAATCCTCTATTTCATTTCTTAACGGCTCTTTTCTTTCCAATGCGACTTGATTTATGTTGCACTCTATAGGAACGTGATACAAATTCATTTCATTAATCTGTTTGAATGATGATGAGGATATAGTAACAGATTGATTCATGTAATCAGCCTCAACAAAATTTTCTGAGCATGTTAAAAATAATTTTCTTATTTTCATTGGTGTAAGCCAGTTAACTTCAACAATTCCACATATTCCATTTTCAAAGTTTAGTACGATGTTTGCATAATCTTCATGATCTATGTTTTTGTTGAATTTTCCGGCTTTTGCGTAAACAGATTTTATCTCACCTGCTAGATATCTCATTATATCAATATCATGTACCCCAAAATCAAAGATAACGCCTACATCTTTTATCCTTCCAGGAAAATTACTGACACGTTTTGAAGCAATAGTAATCAGTTCGCCAAATCTTTTATTGTTCATTCCTTCCTTTACAAATTTCACAGCAGGATTATGTCTCTCGATATGGCCAACCGATAATACGATATCTTCTTGTTCTGCTTTTTTCACTAATGAATCAGCTCTTTTCACACTATCGCAAATTGGTTTTTCTACTAGAACGTGTTTTCCTTTGTTTAACAAATCCATTGCTATATTGTAGTGTGTAACCGTTGGAGTGGAAACAATTGCAGCATCTACTTTGGGTAGTAACTCTTCATAATCAAAAAATGCCTTTGTGTCAAATCTTTTGGCAATGTTTTTAGCAGTGTCTTTATCAACGTCTGCAACCCCAACCAAATCCACATTTTCTATCTCTGAACACACTCTAGCATGATTCTTTCCCATTGAACCAAGGCCAATGACACCAATTTTCAACATGACGCCTGAAATATAACCACCTTATTTATGAGTTTTCGTCTTAACTGTTGCTCATCTTTTATTATGACGGGCATTCGTCCAATATTTTAACGATATTCTTACTAGCATGCCCATTGCCAAAGATCTTCCTTTGTTTTTCCTGAGGTTGAAAAGTATTTACTGCATTCAAGATTTTTTCTTTACTTGACCCCACTAAAACATTCCATCCGTCTTCAACGGTTTCGATCCATTCGGTATTTTCCCTTAAAGTGATACAGGGAACTTTTAACATATAAGCTTCTTTTTGCATTCCTCCAGAATCGGTAAGAATCTTCTTTGCATTTTTTTCAAGCCATATAAAATCAAAATAACCAATGGGTTTTGTAATGACTATATTTTTTCCAATCTCTCCTTTAAGTTTATGATTTTTAATAATTTTTGCGGTTCTTGGATGGACTGGAAATATAACCTTTTTATCGATATCTGAGAGTGCTTCTAGAATATTTACCAACTTTTTCGCATCATCTGTATTTGACGGTCTATGAATAGTAGTTAAAATGTATTCTTTCGTTTTTATGCCAAGCTTTTCTAATATTTCTGATTTTTTCGCAATTTTTATGTTTTGGCGCAGAACATCATACATTACATCCCCTGTTAAATAAACTCCTTTTACAATCCCTTCATTTTTTAGATTGTTTACTGCTGTTTTAGTTGGTACAAATAAAAAATCGGAGGCATGGTCGGTTAAAATTCGGTTTATTTCTTCTGGCATTAATCTATCAAAACTTCTGAGCCCTCCTTCAACATGTCCTATTGGAATGTTGAGTTTTACGGAGGCTAACGTACCTGCCAAAGTTGAGTTCGTATCTCCATAAACCAACACAAAATTAGGTTTTTCTTTCAGCAGAATCTTTTCAATTTCAATTAGCATTTTTCCGGTTTGCCTACCGTGACATCCAGAACCTACGCCTAAGTTATAGTCTGGTTTGGGAATGCCAAGTTGGTCAAAAAACAATTTGGACATCTCATAGTCATAATGTTGTCCGGTATGTATCAAAATCTCGTGGTGATCTTTTCTTAATTTGTTTGAGACTGGTGCACATTTAATGAATTGCGGTCTGGCTCCTACTATAGAAACAATTTTCATTGCAGCCCTTCATAAATTTGTAGTAGTTTAAGCTTCTCGTTTCCCCAGTTATATCTTTCCTTTGCAGCAGTTAAACCATTTTTACCCAACTCCTTACATAACTTTGGGTTATCACGTAACTTTATGACCGCCTTCTTTAACGCCTCCCTACTATAATCTATTGATAAACCACATTTTTCTTTTTCTATAAATCTGTTGTAATAAAGCCCCTTTGTTACTATAACTGGTCTTCCAGTTAACATCCCTTCGAATAACTTGTTTGGAAGACCAATTCGGCTATTTCTATCATTTGGATCAAACATACAAATTATCGCATCACTTCCCAACGTTTTTGGAATAACACTACTGTAAGGTATTGCTCCTAGGAATTCAACATTATCGTATTTATTACTCTTCTTTTTTACTTCTTCATACAAATTTTCTTTTTTACCAGCGATTACAAACCTAACACCCTCAATACCACCAATTATGTCTACCAGTTCTGGAAACATTCTATTTTTATGCAAAACACCGATATAAGAAACGGTAAAAACCTTATTTTTTGGTGGTTGATATTTGGCAATAATTAAATCACCGCAATTCATTACTATCACAATTGGTTTATCCGAAACCGAATCAAAATATTCTTTTAAAGGCTCATTTACAGTTATAATGTGGTCAACATTTTTAACTAATTTTTTCTCCATCCAAAATGCTACCTTCACTACAAATTTTGGCATATTTCTAGCAATCATATAACCAAAAATTTCGTGCGCGTCATAAATTAATTTTACGCCTAATTTCTTCTTTAGCCATACGCCTGCTTGTAACGTATCTAAGTCATGGCAATGCACAACGTCAAATTTGAAATCATCTTTGTACAGCTCTAATCCTTTCTTATACGCCTTTCTCCACCATACTGGATTTCTAGATAGATCATTTGGCAATAATTTCATCAATCCAGTATTATGGATTCTTACAAGGTTAATGCCTTCAACGTCCTCACTCTCTGAATAATCATTTTTTCTGTCCCACACTATTACTGTGACTTTATGCCCATTATTGACCAACGATTTTGCTTCTTTGGAAACCCTCGGATCGACCATGAATGGATTTGAAAGAATCATAAGTATCTTCATTTTTTCACTTATCGGTTAATTAGCATAGGGATAAAATGTTTTTTGTTATTGAAACCTTTTATTCAAGAAGAGCAGAATCTGCAATTACCATTAAATATAGTACTTTTATATCTTCAACGAGATGGAAGAAAAGAAATTTCCAATGGTGTCATTCATAATGCCCGTTTTAGATGAAGAGAATACAATTAGGCAGTGTTTTGATTCCTTATTGGATTTGGATTATCCTAAAGATAAAATCGAGATTTTAGTGGCAGAAGGGCATTCAAAAGATAACACTCATAAAATCCTTAAAGAGTATGCTAAAAGGTACAAAAACATCATACTCCTAAAAAATCCAACCGGAAACACATCGATAGGCAGAAACATCTGTATCGAGCATGCCACTGGAGATATGTTGATGAACTACTCTGGACATGTAATAGCAGAGAAAAATCTACTAAAAATTCTTGCGTTAAAATTATCTGAAATCCCTAAAGAAATAGTTGCGGTTGGATGTTCTAATGTTTCTCCTGAAAAACAAAATTTTGTGGGAAAACTTGCAGATGTTGTTTTCTCTAGCTTTATGGGGGGTAAAAATCTCTTTGTACAAAATGCAGAATTTGAAGAGGAACGTTATTCCGATCACGTGTCTTTTGCATGCTATAGGCGAAGACCTGTAGCGGATGTGGGTAATTTCGATCCGGAGTTTTGGTGTGGTCAAGATGCTGAATTAGATTTAAGGCTACTAAAGGTAGGGTATAAAATTTTATACACGCCGGAGACAAAGGTTTATCATTTTAAAAGAAGTACTTTTAAGTCGCTCTTTCGTCAAATGTATCGATATGGAATAGCAAGGGCAAAAATGGTAAAAAAACATCCAAAGACACTTAAGATATTTCACCTCTTGGGGCCTGGTTTTATCACAGGAATAATTCTTTTTTTTATACTTACAATTTTTAATATATTGCCCGTATGGTTTATTTCCATCCTTGCATTGTCATATATCTTACTCTCCATCATTAGTTCTCTTCAGGTTACGATGAATCCGAGTTTAGTTTTATCAAGCATTCTTTTTTATCTTTTAGTTCATGTGGGTTATGGGCTAGGGTTTATTAGGGGGATTTTTTATGGCAAACTATAGTTTTATTAATTGCTTCTATATACGCAGCAAATATTATGGTTAAAATTGGTGTTATTGGAATTGGGAAATGGGGTAAAAACCATCTGAGGTCATTATCAGAAATAGATTGTGATATTGTTGGAATTTCAGACGTAGATATAAAAAAGAAAAAACTGGCGGAAGAGTATGGAATTGAATTCTTTGAAGACTACACCAAGCTTTTAGAAAAAGTTGATGCAGTTACTGTTGCTACACCTACTGATTTGCATTATGAAGTAGTAACTGACTGTTTAAATGCAGGCAAACATGTACTTGTTGAAAAACCCATAGCTACGACTTCCAAACAAAGTAAGAAACTTACAGATCTCGCAAGTTCAAAAAATCTCATTTTGTCTGTAGGTTATCTATTCCGATTCAACAACTCAATAAAACGAGTTAGAGAATTAGTAAAGGAGATTGGGGAGATACAGTACATAACATGTAGATACATTCATTCTACAAAACCTCCAAGGAGAGATTCAGGGGCGATACTTAACCTCGGAATACATCCAATGGACATCTTGAATTTCATTACAGATAAAAGACCTGCTAAAGTCTTTGCAAAGAAGAAAAATCTCCTATCAGAACAGTTCGAAGATTCAGCTGTAATTATGTTTGATTATGGTAATTTTTTTGCAACGATTGAAGTTAGTTGTACTCACCCTGAAAAAAAGCGAGATATGTGGATTATATCTGAGAAAGAGAAAATTTATGTGGATTATTTCAATCAAAAAATAATAAGATACCCACTTACTGTAACGTATGAAAAGGTAGAAAGAGAAGAATCTTTCGAGGAAAGTATATCTATAAATGAGCCTTTAAAGGACGAACTTACATACTTTGTTAGACTTGTTAAAGAAAAAGGCAAAAAAGAAATTTTGGATGAAGAAAACATCGGAAAAGAAGAGTATTATACCACAAGGGCGTGTGAGCTTAGTATGAAATCCGCTGAGGCTGGAAGAGGAATTATGATATGAACAAAATAGCCAACACTGCGAAAATTTTTAAAAATGTACACTTTGGAGAAAATGTAACTATTGAGGATTATGTAGTCATCGGTACCCCTCCCATGAAAAAAAAGGAAGGAGAATTAAAAACAGTCATCGGAGACAATGCCATTATCAGATCTCATAGTGTCATTTATGCTGGTAATATAATTGGAGATAATTTTCAAACAGGTAATAACGTAAACATTCGAGAAGAAAACTCAATCGGTAACAATGTAAGTGTTGGCACTAAGTCTGTTATCGAGTTCAAAACAAAGATGGAGGATAATGTCCGAATACACTCTCAGGCATTTATTCCTGAATATTCTGAACTTAAGGAAGGTTGTTGGATAGGGCCAAATGTTGTGTTAACAAATGCGAAATATCCAAAATCAATAAAAGCAAAAGAATTTCTTGAAGGAGTCATCATCGGGAAGAATGCAAGGATTGGGGCAAATACTACTATTCTTCCAGGTGTTATAATTGGTGACAACACATTGGTTGGTGCAGGGAGTGTTGTGACAAAAAGCACCCCTCGTGATATGATAATGGCAGGTAATCCTGCAAAGATCATTGGGAATACCCGAAACGTTAAGTATCCAAATGGGGAAAAAGCATACGGCGGTGAGAAATGATGAAGGTGCCACTAGTAGATTTAAAGGCAAATTATCTTTCAATAAAAGATGAAGTTGATAGTGCTATTCATGAGGTCATCGATAATACCTCATTTATAATGGGCAAGTATCTGAAAAATTTTGAAGAAAATTATGCAAAGTTTTGCAAGGCGAAACATGCAATAGGTTGCTCAAGTGGAACAGCTGCAGTGCATTTGGCGTTACTTGTAGCGGGATTGACTGAAGGTGATGAAGTTATAACTGTTCCAAACACCTTTATTGCAACTACTGAATGCATTTCATATGTTGGTGGAAAAATTAAGTTTGTCGATGTAGACTCAGATACCGCTCTCATAAATATTGACAAACTCGAAAAATCCATCACTCCCAAGACAAAGGCCATTATCATTGTCCACCTCTATGGCCAGATGCCTGATATGAAAAGAATCAGAGAAATCGCTGATGATCATAATCTTTTCCTCATAGAGGATGCAGCACAAGCACATGCAGCAGAATGGAATGGACATCAACCTGGATATTATGGAGATATCGCAAGTTTTAGTTTTTTCCCTGCAAAAATTCTAGGGTGTTTTGGCGATGGCGGTAGTGTCGTTACAAATAATGATGAATTGGGAGAAAAACTTAGATTGCTTGTTAATCATGGAAGAACTACAAAATATGAACATATGGTGGAGGGATATAATTACAGACTTGATCCAATCCAGGCGGCCGTTTTAAATGCCAAACTTCCACACCTTCTCAAATGGACAGATTTGCGACGTAAACATGCAATATTTTATGATAACAATCTTCCTGAAGATGTGCAAGTACCTATTGAGGAAAAAGGCGCTAAGCACGTTTACTATATGTATGAAATTAGGACAAAAAAACGTGATGAACTTATGCAATTCCTAAAGGGAAAAGGAATAAGCTGTGGCATCCATTATCCAATACCTCTTCATTTACAACCTGCCTATGCTAACCTCGGATTTAAGCAAGGTAGTTTTCCTGTATCTGAAACACTTGCAAAGGAGATTCTGTCAATACCTATATATCCAGAACTTACCGAAGATCAACGTGCATATATTGTGGATAATATCAATCAGTTTTTCAACAAACTATCCAAGAAATGAATGGGTATTTGATATGCCTGAAAGTATCAGATTTTATATCTCTGCAATTAGGGATCTTACATGCCTGCAATTTTTTTTACATACTTTCTGACATCTCTTCCAATATCTTCGTTTTCCAATGCAAAATCAATAATTGCTTGAATATATCCTAGTTTATCACCTATGTCATATCTCTTTCCACTGAATCCTGATGCATAAACCTCTTGGGATTGTTTTAGAATTTTAATTGAGTCTGCTATCTGAAGCTCGTTGTTAACACCTGGGGGAGTTTTTTTTATGCAATCAAAAATTTCCGGGGTAAAAACATATCGTCCAACGGCAGCTATATTTGATGGAGCATCTTCGATCTTTGGTTTTTCAACTATATCATCTATGAGATAGAGATAATTGTCAAGTTTTGTTTCCAGTTTTCTTCCTTTTATTGAACCATATCTGCTTATTTTTTCTATCGGAACCTCTTGAACAGCTATTACAGAAGACCCATATTCTTTGAATACTTCCATAAGCTGTTTTATACAAGGTTTTTCACTCTTTATTATATCATCGCCCAATAATACGGCAAAAGGCTCATCACCGACATGTTTTTCCGCTCTTAACACAGCGTCTGGTAAACCCTTTGGTTCCCTCTGTCGTATGTAGTGTACATCTACAAGAGATGAAATATCCTTGATGATCTTTAACAAATTATCCTTTTTGTCTTTTTTTAAACGCATTTCCAACTCAGGCGATTCATCAAAATAATCTTCAACTGCCCTTTTACCTCTGCCAGTGATTATAATTATGTCATCTATGCCTGAAGCAACAGCTTCCTTTACAACGTAGTGGATTGCAGGTATATCTATTAGCGGAAGCATTTCTTTTGGCATAGATTTTGTTACCGGTAGGAATCTTGTTCCTAGACCCGCTGCCGGAATTACTGCTTTTTTAACTTCCATTTACCAGCATACTCCCTCGTATATTTTTGCAGATTTAGCTTCCTTTAATCTTCTCCCGTCTATAACAATTTTTCCTTTATAATCTAATTTTTTAAATTCATCCCATTTTGTAGTAATGAGAAGTGCGTCAGAATTTAGAATTTCTTTTGCAGAAGAACAGTATTCTATTTGCGGATAAATTTTTTTAAAATTCTCTGTTGCTTTTGGATCATATGCTTTCACGTAAGCTTCTTTTTTGAGTAATTCTTCAACTATCGGGATTGCTCTGCTATCTCTTATATCGTCGGTGTTTGGTTTGAATGCCAGACCAAGTAATCCAATTGTTTTCCCTTTTAGATTTGGTATATGTTTCTTCAACAGTTCAATAAGCATTAGAGGCTGTAGATCGTTTACTTCAATGACACTTTCTATTATCTTTGCCTCTTCTTTTTCTTTCCTAGTCCATGCAAGAAGGGCATGAAGGTCCTTTGGGAAACACGAGCCACCCCAGCCTATACCCGAATCAAGAAAAGCCCTGCCTATTCTATTGTCGAGACCTATTCCATCTGCTACTTCATATGCATCGACCTCTAGTTTCTTGCACATGTTGCCGATTTCGTTAATAAATGAAATCTTTGTTGCTAAGAAACAATTACTTGCATATTTGATCATCTCAGCGGCAGAAAGGGAGGTTTCCACAAGAGGGCATGAAAAATCCTTGTAAAGTTTTCTAAGAATGTCTCTACTTTTATCATCATAAGAACCAATTACGATTCTATCTGGTTTAAGGAAATCATCAACCGCAATTCCTTCTCTTAAAAATTCAGGGTTCATTACAAGGCCAAGATCCTTACCTACTTTTTTACCAGAGTGCTTTTCTAAAAGCGGTAAAACAACATCCCTTGTTGTACCTGGTAGAACCGTACTCTTTACAACAATCAAATGATAGTTATCTTTCTCTCTAAGCACTTTTGCTATTTCTACTGTTACTTCTTTGATAAAAGTAAGGTCGATACTACCATCTTCTTTTGAAGGAGTACCAACACATATGAATGTAACATCAGTGT
>CAYLKT010000023.1:0-10723 GCA_964384305.1 uncultured Thermoplasmatales archaeon
TGGAATCTAAGATGGATACACGAGAGATGATAGAAAGTATTGATAAGAGATTACAAGAACAAGGCTGGAACTTTAAAGGGGCCATACTCCACTATAAGAATGCATGGATGGAGCAGGCAACGATTTATGAAAAGGATGGAAAGTATGTAGTTTCAGGGATTGATTCTTCTGGAGAAAAGGAATTAAATGAACCAATTGCAAAAGAAGATGCAGAAGAAAGGATTGAAGAGAGCATTAAAGAGATTAGAAAGTTCATGTTTTTAGGTCCCAAATAATTTTATGGCAACAAATGATAAATAAACTTTAATATATTGCAAAGTATTATAATAGATTGTATGACTGATCGAGAAAACTTTAAATCTTTCGTTCCAGCCAGTAGAAACATACCAGAGCTAACCGTAAAAGCAGTACTTGTGGGAGTCTTTCTTGCGATAATCTTGGGGGCAGCAAATGCATATCTTGGCCTCTATGCAGGAATGACAGTTTCAGCAATTATTCCTGGTGCAGTTATGGCACTTGCCTTAATGAAACCGTTCAAAGGAACAATTCTTGAAATAAACCTTGCAACAATGGGTGCAGCAGCTGGTGAATGTATTGCAGCAGGAGTAATTTTTACTATACCTGCCCTTGTTATACTGGGCGCATGGACTGAAATCCATTATTTAGAAACGACTTTTATTGCATTATTGGGAGGTTTACTTGGAGTTTTATGGATGGTACCGTTACGTCGTGCACTTGTTATCAAAACAGATTTACCATTTCCGGAGGGCATTGCTGTGGCAGCAGTTCTCACTACAACCGTTGGTGGAGAAGTAGCTGGAGAAAAAAGAAAAGAAGGCTCTGTAAGTGGCATATGGCTCATCATAGGAGCAGTTATAGCTGCCCTGTATAAATTTGGTGAATTATCTCTTAACGTTTTTAGAGGAACAATCGAACATGTTGGAAGTATTGGGAAATACATTGTGCAAGGGGAAACAAAAGAAGGATGGTTTTATGGAGGCATAACAACATCTCCGGCATTACTTGGTGTTGGATGGATTATCGGCCCAAAAATTTCATCTTATGTTTTTGTTGGGGGGCTTCTTGGTTGGGTTATAATTTTACCAATTGTTATTCTCATAGGCGGAATGCCATCAGGCAATCCATTGGATGGTGTTTTTCAAATCTGGGGAGAACAAATCAGATACATTGGTGTTGGAGCAATGCTTGTTGGTGGACTCTGGGCAATGTGGAGCATCAAAAACAACCTTGTTGGGAGTGTAAAAGAGGCAATTATAGGATTAAAAGGCGGACAAGAAAAAACCAAGAAAAGAACAGATCGGGATTTGAGTTACAAACTTGTTTTTTCATGTATTATTCTAATGACAATACCTATTTTCTTTTTGTACATGTGGCTTTCAAACATGTTTGGAATCTCATTATTCATGGCATGCATAACAATATTTTTTGCGTTTCTTGCCAGTGCTCTTGCAGGCTATCTTACAGGCCTCGTTGGTTCATCAAATTGTCCAATATCCGGAGTAACTGTTGTAGTATTACTTATTGTTAGTTTGATTATGTTGGGGCTTGGTGCAGTAACTTTTGAGGCCATGGCTATTGTTATTATGATTTCTGCTGTTATTTGCATAGGCGGATCCATATCTGGAGATCTTTTGCAGTCAATGGCCTGTGGGCAGATGCTTGGTGCAACACCTAAAAAACTACAGATATCTATGACTCTTGGCGTACTTGCTGCTTCTGGTGTTATAGGTTTGGTTATAGCTGTACTGGATAAAGCGTTTACAATTGGAAGTCGTATGCTTCCGGCACCTCAGGCATATCTTATGGCTGGTGTTGTACAAGGGGTGCTGGGTGGAGAAATGCTTTGGCCATATGTTCTAACAGGAATGGTATTGGCAGTTGTTTTAATACTTATAGATTTACCCGTCCTTCCCGTTGCAATTGGAATTTATCTACCGTTCACACTTTCTGTACCAATATTTGCTGGTGGAGTTGTGCGGTACCTGACAGATGGTTTTTTGAAGAAAAGGTTTGGAAGTGCAGAGGAAGAAGAAATTTCCGATTGGGAGTTGGCGATTAAACAGTATGACATTAAACCAAAGGAAAAAGTGATACGTACTGGACTTTTATTTACTGCAGGCCTTGTTGCTGGCGAATCACTCATGGGAGTTTTAGTAGCGGTACTGGTTGTATTGGGTGTTAATCTCGCAATTTTTGGAGAAGGGGCAGCTCCAATAATGCCTGGTCTCGTCATCTGGATATTTATAGCAGTACTTCTCATGTACATCCCAATTAGAGAAGTATTGGATAGATAAAAAAACAAAAAACTATCTTCAGTCTCTATAAAATGAGTTTTAATTCTTGTATGATTTTTTTGATATACTAAATAGTATTAAAGCACAAATCATAATAAAAATTTCAAATCCTGGTACTTTAAACTGTTGTGGTTCCATTGATGAAACTATGTCGTCTATGCTAGGTCCGCACCATTTGTTATTTGATATATATGGATTTGCAAACCCAATAAAACCACTTCTTTCCGGAGCCTCTCTTGGAATTAGACCATCTGGCATTCCTTTGAAATCGGCCTGGATATATACTCTAACTGGGGCGTGACCCCCTGTCCAGTTATTATTTGCCTTTAAAATCCATGTATATTCAACTTTTGTCTCTGGTATTAACACGTCAAAAAGGTGTGTGTCAGTTACACAGATTCCGTTCTCTTTTACAATTATACTTTTGTCATGATCTGCACCACTTATAACATCAAATGCATCCGTTTCTCCTGGCTCATTTAAACGAAAGCTAAGTGTGCAATTATCATGAACAACAATGTTCACTTTGCATTTAATGGGCTGCCCAATTGAAAGTTCAAGCAAATATAATTGTTCTTCACTTTCTTTTGTACAGTTGACCCAATCATTCCATGTGCCATCTTCATTTAACCAAGAAAAATAACCTTGTGCATCTATTAACTCGTCTGCACGTGTTGGTTGTACGGATGAAAACAGTAAAAAGATTAAAAAAAATGTAATGATTGCTATTTTTTTAATATCCATTTTACGACCCGTTAACTATCAGTTATTTTTTGCCATATTCTTTTAATTCATCCATGCCGCCTGACTTATCGCCAACTCCAGTTTTTCCTGGAGGAACAATAATAAATGTTCCTGTATTGAATCCAAATTTTATGGCAGTGTTTCGTCCAATTAATGTTTCTTTAAAACCATCTCCATCAATGTCAATTTTAACCTCATCGTTTTTTCTCCTATATTCTTGCGAATTATGCCCCAGTATTGGATTTGCAATAGCTTCATTCGAACAATCGACAACTTTGAAGTCTGGGATCTCTCCTTCAACTTCAATGTACCATGCATTTATTGTACACCACCACCCAAAAGGTGGCAATATAGGGAGTCCTGCCGGTATCGCTTTTCCTAGACTTGCAGCAACCTTCTTTTCTATGTTTTTTTCTAATTTCTTGCTTAGCTTTTCATATTCACTTTTGATTTTGTCTTTTACCAGATCAAGTCCTTTTGATATTCCCTTGTCATATGCACTCATTACTTGACTTGTTACAGATTCTTTTGCCGAATCAATAATGTCATCAATTCCATCATAGTTTGATCCATATCTTGCTATAACATTGTTTGTCACTTTATCCTGTAAATTAGAAATTATCTTGTTTGAAACTTCTTCTACCCCTAGGCCATGTGAAAGTTCTTGGTAGCTATCATAGCTATCTAACACGTCGTGAACTGTTCTGTCTACTTCTGCACTTGATAATAGATCTCTGCTTGCCAGATATGTCGGCAACTCTTCGTTTATTGCTTCTGGCAAAGTCGAAGCAACAGATGAGAAAACTTCCCCTGCAACATAGTTAAGGCCATTTTCAACTTCCTTTCTTAATGTATCGTTGTGGATATTTTTTAAATTTTCAAAACCAGAATCTATTGAATTAAGAATCTGGCTATTTATGGCTTCAAAACCATCTTCTATAAGTTCAGTTGCTCCAGCAAGTGGCGAAAAAATATTTGTATTTCTGTATTTAATGTAGTTGTCAAAAATCTCTTCTCCGAATGGTGGGTCCTTAAAGTATTCTTCACAAAAGAATGGAGGATTTTGCCTTATTGCAAAGCTGATCTCTTCATCCCAGTATTCATATCCATTGCCATCTTTTTTCAATTTTAATGTGTAACCAATAGGAATTGCTACGTTTCCAAGCAGTTTGGCATCGTTCATGTCTTTTGAGATTGAATTATAACTTGAATCTGTTCCCTCTCCTGACTCGCTAATTGCATTATCAGTTGCCTCTTTTATGTCCCCCTTACTTTCATCATTTTCATCATTTAATCTTTTACCAACTGCGTCTACAAAAATTGAATTGATGTGGTAAATTGTTTTTGCAGCAGAGGATTTAAACAAAAACCCTTCTTTAAATTCCTTCTGAAATTCATCTAAAATCTCAGCGCGATATACATGATATGCAGTAAGCAGTTTGTTTGTCATATCGCCGACTACTTCATCAGGTAAAGCCCCTTCATCAATTATCGCCTCAGCGGTTACGTTCTCTTCCAATTTTTCTTTTGTTTTTCCAAGTGAAAATAGAATTTCAGAATCGAGCCATTGTTTATGAAACATATTTTCTGAATTGCTTTCAGATTCCGCCAAAAATTCATCGTTATAGCTTCCATCAGAATACTTGCCGTTGTTGTTTCCAAATATATCTTCTCTAATCAAATCTCCCCAGTTGATGCCATACTTGTAGTTTTCCAAAGCACCATCTAAATTTGGGTCATCTCTTAGCTCTGATCCAGAAAAATCAATTGCTTTGAATGAATTTTTTATATTGTTTCCCCCAATTTCTGAAATGCCATTTGAATAATCATCAGAAACAAACTTTATTGTAACATCTTCGATTTTTTCCTGGCTTGCATCATAAGAGTACTTGGTTGACTCAAGAATAGCCGTAAAATCCCCACTTTCTGTTTCGTTTCCTGCATAAATCTTCCATGTTGTTTTTATTTTCCAGTCATAAAACACATCGCGGCCTTTTTTTATGTTCCATTTTTCCCCATCAAGTGTTACAAAATTTTTATCTGAATTATCAAAAAACACATCCCCAGAACTTTTTAGAGACTTATCTGTTATTTCCCAGTTTCCCACACTGTGGCTTTCTTCATAATATGTTGAAGAAACAAGTCTTGAAGAGATGATGTGCCATCCATCTGGTAACTCTACTGTGCTTTCCGCATCTTCTTTTCTATTTTCCTCAATATTTTTTGAATTAACTTTTTCATCATTCATGACATTTTGAATTTGTTCGTAATTGTCGGAAATCTGTGTCCGTTCTGTTAGGATTTTTATTAATGCATTGTATGTGTTTTTGATTGCATCTACAATATTGTCTGATTTTAGAAGGTTATTCAACTCCTGTTGACAGATGTTTTTAATGTTGCACTCTGCTGTAAATTCAGTGGACACGTTATCGAGATTGGAATCAATCATTTCTCCCATTTCGCTTTCTTCTATCATCTCATTAAACTGTTCTTTGTAAATATCTTCAAAATTCGAATTATCGGCAGGTTCGTCAATCGAGTTTTTCAATTCCTCACTTTCTGAGCCAAGGTCATACCCAAGCTCATTTGCTACTGCCTTTGAGGTTTTATATCCAACATAGACCATGCCAATTGGGTCTGCCGTGTTATAAACAAATCCTTCTTCGAGAAGAATCCCGCTGTTTGTTAAGATTTCGAGCCATTCATTGCTGATTATGTTGTTTGGAGTGGATAAGAAATATTGAGAGTAACCTCTTAACCAAGTCAGGCCCATTGCACCTGCTAAAACATCTACACCTAAAGCGCCAAAACTTCCGGACAGTCTTTCTTCAAAATCTTTTGTAATGTCTTCAAGTAACAGGTATCTAGAGTTTATTATTGTTGAAACGTTTACTTGCCTTGTAAATATTTTTTCATTGTCATCTTTTCTTGTGACTTCAATATTTAATTTCGTTGTCAATACAGGATACACATTGTACGTTTTTTTAGGTTCTTGGATGCCTCTGTTGAGTGCTCTTTCCAAATCCATTGTTATAATCCTGACGTCGATGTCCTGCCAGTTACTTATAGAATCACAAACATTTATTATGTAATCATTGAAGGTACATCTGTTTTTCATAAAATTTGTTGTTATGTGTTTGTTGAATCTTGACTGTGTGAGGTGTCTTGCAGCATTTAAATTTGCTTCAATATATGATACACTGCCATCTGCATCTAAATCAATATTGTATGGAGTTTCTTCATATCCTTTGATGGCCGGATTTTTTCCAATTTCCTCAAATGCCTCACAGGCTGCATAGTTTAGACTACGTGCAAGATCAGCTTCAACATATCTGATACACGACTCGATTTCAGAACTGTTTATGCTGTTTGCTATTTTAAATGAGTTTTCTGTTTCAAGATTTGCAACATAAACAGTTGTGAAACTACTCCCAATGATGAGAAAAATCCCAATTACTGAAAAAGGAATCCTAGCCCGTTCGTCAGCAACAAATCCTTTTCTAAAACTCATTCTCTTGCCCCCCAAATCGTGAGGCAAAACTCAGCTCTCCGAGGATTTATTTTTTTGTTTAAAAATCCTGAAATCTCGTTATTTATATTTTCCAAGTCGAATTCTTCAGAGACCTTCATCCCTCTGAAAGAATCTTCTACAAACTCCTTGATTTGATCATCCAAGATATTTTTTATTTCATTTTTTGCTTGGGTTTTTGTATAATTTTTCAATCCAAATATTGCATCGTCTAAATTGACCTGTCCATCTTGATTAAAATCATCCATCTGGAAGCTAAGTTTACTTTCTATACTCTCGATTAAAATTGAATCAATCTCTGGGCATAAATCAAAACCAGATATGTCAAAAAATTCATCTAATTTTTTAAATTCGTTTCCAAATATGTCTGAAAGGGATCCTTGGATTTTATCAAAGATGCAGTCTAGTGATTTGTTTATTAGGCTGTCATATTTTGTTTCTCCGATTTCAAAACCATCAAAAATTATCCCATAAACCGTTTTATTTAATAAGTTCCAGTATAGCTTTTTCGCATCTGTGATTTCTGTTTCATTTCCAGAATGTTGTACCACATACGTTTCAAAATTGCTTGTTTCAAGTTCTATGAATTCTTCCATTCCATCAAAAAAATCGGATGAGAATATGTTGGGCATTGTTACATAGGATCTGGCAATATATGTATTTTTTATTGGTGGCGTTTTTCCTATTTCTATTTCTCCCCCGAATGAAATGCCGTTTATTGGGTGCCAAGTTGCAGTCAAATTAAATTCATACTTATCTCCAAAAAACTCATTTAATAAATTGGTAAGCTTCTTGTCTATTTTATGGTCATAGTCCTCTGTAAATATATTGACCCTGCAGCCCATTACTTTTATTTGGGAAGCTAGATTTTCGACGCAAAGATCAACGTATCTTTTGTGCACTTGTTCTTTTCCTAGAAATGATTTTGTAAGTGACCGATATATTCCTTCTTCTGCAGAAATGTTCATTCCAAACATGCTTGCTACTTCATCCATTTGAGTTCCAGCGAAAATATAATCAAAATCATCAACTCTTGAAGTCATTATCATAAGCAGGGCTTCATCAACTAGCTTTTCTCTATGACTTTCAACAGACGTGTCAACTGATATATTAGAAGTTAGAGCCGGAATTAAAACCATGCCAGATAGCGAAACCATTACAGCAAATAATATAGCATCATACATTACAGAGACACCAAAGTTACTGTTTAAAAATGACTTTTTTTTCAGAATTATACACCCCATGTAATTATTGTTAGTTTTCCAGGCATGGTTTGCGCCTCATTTATGTAAATTCCAATATTTCTTGATACTGCAATTCTATTTCCAACATGTTCTGGAAGTTGCTCAGGAAAATCTAACGTATTGTTGTCCCATGCAATTCTCAATGTAAAATTAATCTCAGAAGCTTTAAACTCATTACATACCCCCCTAAGTTTTGTTTTACCTGTTTCTGAACAAAGTATAGGTAGATCTACAGCGCCACCCTCTTTAATAAAAAAACAGTCAGGATTTGTTAATTTTGTCGCGATAAAATCAGCCGTTTGATATGTCTCAATTGACTCATTTCTCTCAACATAGGACGAATATACGTTTGCGACAAGGCCAAAAAATAATGTAAATGCTATCATTATTACACAAAGAGCCGGAAGGGACGTGAATTCTTCAGAAACAGCCCTCTCGTCTTTGATGAATATAACAATATGATTCTTTTTCATGCATTCACCTCCAATAAAATAATTAATTTGAATAAATGTATATATTAAAATTTTATAAATATTGTTGTAAAAATGCCTAAGGTTTTTAAACTTCAAAATTAATTTTCGTACAAATTTAAAAAAATACTTTCATATTTTCTAATATACTGGTTTATTTATTTCCACTGAACGCACTTACAATTTTTTTTGCTTTAGCAAGAGCTTCCATTGGGCTATATCCTTCTGCAAGATATTCAAGAAATGTCTCTTTGAGAAGTTTGTTTTCTTTATCAAATTTTTCTTTTGTGATTTGTTTGACCCATTCAGGATCTTGGTATTCATCATTGCTCATTGTCCTAAGTTACTTTTCCCCCACTCTTTAGCTAGTAAGAATGAAAACTAACAATATAAATCTAAGCCATCTCGGCAAGTTTTTTGATTCTTGTATTGACGATAAATATTTCCATTACAGATTTCATTTCGTCAAGTTCTTGCGAGCTGTCTACTTCACTAACAATTCTCATTTTTTATTTCACCACCGTTTACATGTTATACTCTGTAAATGATAATATTTAAATGTTTTGTGCAATAATGCCAAAACGATAACTATTGTGCCCTAGAAAAGGATTATATAAAGCATTTTTGATTTCCCAACGGACAGTAAATATGAAATCAAATATTTATGATTATGTTAAAGTAGAAAATAATTGGCAAAAACAATGGGTTGATAATAAGATATATGAAGCAAAAAATGAAAAAAATAAGAAATTTTTCATTCATTTTGCTTATCCCGGCGTATCGGGTTATCTTCATGTAGGGCATATGAGGGGTTTTACCTATTGTGATACTATTGCACGCTATAAACGCATGATGGGTTACGATGTCTTATTCCCTGCAGGATTTCATGCATCTGGAATCCCTTCTGTAGGATTTGCAAAAAAAGTGGAACGTGAAGATCCAACTACGATAAACTCTCTTAAGGAGTATGGATGTTCTGACAATCTAATAAAAAAATTAACTGATCCCATAGAAGTCGTTAACTATTTTGCTGATGTCTATGTTGAGGATTATTGGAAGAAATTTGGATTTTTAATAGATTATTCAAGAGTTATGAGTACAATTTCTGAAGGGTATAAGAAATTCATACAATGGCAGTTTTATAAGCTTAAAGAGAAAAACCTACTCGTTCAAAAACCACATTTTGCACCGTTTTGTCCTAATTGCGGGCCCGTTGCAGTGGATAAATCAGAGACAGATATTGCTAAAGGCGGGGCATCAGAGATACTTGAGTTTACTACAATAAAATTCAAAATGAAGGATGGGACAATTCTTCCAGCTGCAACACTGAGGCCTGAGACTATTTTTGGCGTTACAAACATGTGGGTTAACCCAGATGTTGAGTATGTAAAGATAAGAGTGGATAAGGAAACATGGATATGCTCGCATGATGCAGCAGATAAACTTTCTTATCAGGTAGACAATGTCGAACTTCTAGATGAAACGATATCCGGGAAGGGCCTAATTGGTAAAACATGTACAATACCAATGATTGGTCGAGAAATCCCTATATTGTCAGGAGCGTTTGCAGATCCAAGTGTAGCAACAGGTATTGTCATGTCTGTTCCTGCTCATGCACCTTATGATTGGATTGCTCTTGTTGAATCTGGAAAAAACATAGAGCCAATTACGATTATTGACGTTAAAGATTTAGGTACAAATCCTGCTAAAAAAACATGTGATGAACTTGGTATAAAAAGCCAAACAGAAACAGAAAAACTCGATGAAGCAACTGACATCGTCTACAAAAAAGAATTCCACACAGGATATCTTAATGAAAAATGTGGGGCTTATTCAGGAATTAAAATATCAGACATCAAGGATGATGTCAAAAACGAGATGATATCTCAAAATAATGCTTTGCCTCTGAGAGAATTTTCTGATGAAGTAATTTGCAGATGCGGAAAAAAAGTTGTTATAAAACAAATTCCTGATCAATGGTTTATCAAGTATAGTGACCAAGATTTAACGGAGAAGTCAAAAGATCACGTAAAATTTATGAATATTTATCCTGAAGAATACAAAAAAGAAATGCCCGGTGTTTTAGATTGGTTTGATGATCGGGCTTGTATACGTAAGGGTTCATGGCTTGGAACTGAATTTCCATTTAAAAAGGACTGGATAATTGAGCCCATATCTGACTCTACACTTTACCCTGCATATTATCTTGTGTCTAAATACGTCAACGAAGGTAAAATAAAACCAGAGGAAATGACTGAGGAATTCTTTGATTACATATTCCTTGGAAAGGGGGAATCGAAGAATGCGTTGTGGGATGAGATAAAGGCAGATTGTGATTATTGGTATCCAGTAGATATTAATCTAGGTGGAAAGGAGCATAAAACGGTTCATTTCCCTGTCTTTTTAATGAATCATGTTGCA
>CAYLKT010000024.1:0-3215 GCA_964384305.1 uncultured Thermoplasmatales archaeon
TATGGCAAAAGCAAGATCAAGGGCAGCAGCACGGAAGGTAAAAGACAAATGGAAAGCAAAAAGCTGGTATGAAGTAATTGCACCACCATCATTCGATAGCGTAACAATTGCAAGCACTTTATGTGATGATCCCAACAAGCTAATAAACAGAGTAACTGCTGTGTCACTACAAGATCTATCTAATGATTTTAGAAAATCACATATCAAGCTCTTTTTTAAGATAAACAAAGTTGAAGAAACAACCGCGCACGCCCAGTTTGCTGGACATACTTTAACATCTGACTATCTAAGAAGAATGATAAGGAGAAAAAAGTCAAAAATCGATGGAGTGTATGATGCAGAAACTCGTGATGGTGCAACAGTTAGAGTAAAACCTTTTGCGACAACAGAAAAAAGAGTGCAGAGTTCGCAGAAGAAAGTAATCCGAGAAATAATGAAGAAGACAATTCAGGATCAAGCAAAAAAATCAACTTTTTCTGAATTTGTAAACAATATAATTAATGGTAAAATTGGTAGCGAGATATACAAGGGTTGTAAAAAAGTATATCCTGTTAAAAGAGTTGAAGTTTACAAAACTGAGGTTGTTAGTTATCCTTCAATAATGATCGAAGAAGAGCCAAAAAAGAAAGAGGAGCTGGTAAAAGAATCCAAAGACACTAAGAAGAAAGAAAAGAAAACAACAAAGAAAAAAGAGAAAGAAACCGAAGAACTAAAAGAACCTGAAAACGAAGAAAAACTCGAAGAATCGAAAGAAGAAACGCTCGAAGAATCGAAAGAAGAAACGCTCGAAGAAAAGAAAGAGGAAGTCAAAGAAACAGATGTTGGCAAAGAAGTGAAGGGTAAGAAACTAAAGAAACCAAAGAAAGAGATAAAACCTAAGGCAAAAAAAGCTCCTGCAAAAAAGACAGTGGCTAAAAAAACTACTACTAAGAAAACCACAAAAGCAAAAATGACAACTAAGAAAAAGACTGCAACAAAAAAGAAAACAACAACCAAGAAAAAAGAATAACACTCCTTATCCTTTCTTATTATTTTTCTTAAGACAAGTATATTTCTAACGAAGTTTTTATATATTATTCCCGTTACTATATAAATAATTGTATGTATAAGATTAAAAAACTAATTTGGATTGTCATTCCATTTATTTTATTTATCAGTAGTTCATTATGTGCTCAAGTTGAGGCATGTAAAGACATTATTGTAACTGGTGATGCGACAGATGGAGAGTATAATCTACTTTTAAAAGTTAGAGATCCAAGTCGAGATGGATTGCAAGTTCTTTGCATAGTTCCAGAGGGATATGAATATACATATCATCATCCATGGACTGGAAAAACTATGAGTTTTGATACTAAATATAAACATATAGGAGTTGCATCTCAAGGAGACACAATTCCAAATATCGTAAAATCTGGGATGTCATTTAGCACCGCTGGAATTGCATATGGTGATGCAGATAGTGATTCAAGTTGGAAGAATCCAACAAAATATGGGTGGGATGATTTCGACTGGATTAGATATGCATGTGAAAAAGCAGAAACTGAAGATGAAGCAGTAAGACTAATGACCCAAGACGTTGTAAAACAAATGCACGCATCAGCAGTATCTGAAAATCTTTTTATTGTTGGACCCAACAAAGGATTTGTTATAGAGGCAGATTCAATTCATTTTGATGTTAAAGAAATTAATAACGGAATCGTAGTTATGCATAACTATCCCATAGAGCTATGGGATACTCAATATTTTAAAACCCGCCTAATATCAAAATCTTTTGATACGACTAAAGAAAAATATGTGAGAGACAAAGAAGTTGTACGACTTGGATCAATTTATGGTGTAAAAATAGTTGAAATTGGAAACGATTTCATCTCTGTAAAACCCACTGGTTTAGTACATTCAATTAGTACAAGAAACATTGGTGTTAAAACAAAAATAAATCTGGGTGAAAGTAAGACAGTTGGAAAATTTTATGTTGAACTACTTGAAATAGATGGTAAAAAAGCAAAAGTTTCAGTAAAAAACATCTATAAAGCCTGGGAAGATAAAATGTTGGAATATATCCAACCAAAATATGGGGAGATAAATGTAAAAGATATGATACATTGGTCACGCCTGGGGGAAGATGATCTGGATGATTTACGATCAATGTGTCAACACGGAAGAGAATATGAAGCAGTGATGATATACAAAATTCCAGAAATAAACTATGAAACCTATAGTATTGGATGGTTTTCGGCAAATCATGCCTGCTCCTCAATTTATGTCCCAGTTCACATCTCTGTTAATGATATCTATGGCCCCTATGAAACTGGTGAAGCAGCACAACTATATCTTGATCTATTAAATGAATACGAATATGGACAACTTATCCCCTCATTTAGCAATGTTGAAAGTGTTTTTTTCAACGAAACCGATTTTGCAGAAGAAATCGCATTAGATTTCATTAAAGAGGAAAAAAAGATATCTGATTTTTTCACAATAATTGATACAAGCATGCAAAAGCAAGCCTTTTTATTTTCAGAAATATACATGGAGGCAAGTAAAATTTCTAATGAAAAAACAAAACAAAAAATAATTGATATGATGACTGATTTATGGAGTAAAAACTATAGTTTTTCTTTAAATAACATGAAAAAAGCTGTTTTTGATTTAGAAAATATACCCGAATCAGATGTCATATGTGAAAAAATAAACGATATCGCACTTGATATCTGTAAGTCTAGAATTGATGTATTGAATGTTGTTGGTAAACAAAGCAAAAATGCCGAGGATAACTACCTTGAGGGCAGCAGACTCATAAGAAAAAGAAATTATGAGGTGGGTTATGAATATATACAACAATCATTTACGGAATGTAACATGATTTTTAGTGGACAAACATTTGAAAGACAAGAAGATAAAGATTTAGAAAAAATTGGCAATTCAAATATTTTACAATTTTTCGCTGTCGTTATTTTATTATTGCTAGCTATTTTAGTGATCTTAGTTATCAAAAGGAAATAAAAGAAATAAACTTTTTTTAATCAATCAAAAACATTAAAAAAACAATCTCATTAGCTTAAATGGGGATTTTATCTGAGTGAAGAAAATAGTAATGTAATTGTGATTGGTTGTGGTGCAGGCGGGGGCACAGCAGCCCAATTTGCAAGGAAAACGGATAGAAAAGCAAATATCGTTGTCTTTGAGAAAGGAAAATACCCCCAATATTCGAAATG
>CAYLKT010000024.1:3315-10410 GCA_964384305.1 uncultured Thermoplasmatales archaeon
AGCAATCATTGGTGCAGGACTAATAGGTCTTGAGATGGCGGATAATCTAAATGAAATGGGTATGAATGTAACGATTGTGGAAGCGCTCGATCAGGTTCTTCCAAATGCTTTGGATGCCGACATGGCAAAAATTGTTCAGGAAGAGATGTCAAGCCGCATCAAGATTTTTACAAATCATCTTGCAACAAAAATTGAAGGCGATGGCAGGTCAATAAGCAAAATTCTCATAAAAAATAACGAAACTGGAGAAACTCAAGAAATTGAGACAAGTCTATTAATTTTATCTGCAGGATGTAACGCAGAAACAACACTTGCAAAGGATGCAGGATGTAAATTAGACGAAAAAGGTTATGTTGTTGTAAACGAAAAATCAGAAACCTCTGTACGAGATATTTATGCTGTTGGAGATTGCACGGAATTCATTGATTTTGTAACAAAAAAACCATTACCTATCGGCCTTGGAAGCATTGGAGTTAGACAGGCGATTGCTGCAGGGATTAATGCCGCTGGTGGAGAGTATATTCTTCCATTTGGCGTTTTAAAGACCTGCACATCTCATCTATTCGGACTTGAAATTGCATCAGTTGGATCAACAATAAGTTCTCATGAGTGTGAAATTGTATCTGGTAAATTTAATGGCAGCTCACTTCCCGAGTATTTTCCTGGTGGAAAGCCAATTACAATAAAGGTATTTGCAGAGGAATCTGGGAAAATAATTGGCGCACAAGCAGTTGGAGATAATGCCGCCCAAAGGATCAACACGTTTGCCTGTGCAATACTTGCTGGTATGGACGTTAATACTTTGAGAAAACTTGAAACAGCCTATGCGCCGCCTGTTGCACCAACACTTGATCCTGTAACACTTGCTTGCGATGTTGTTTTTATGAAACTAGCTCGTAGAAGAAGATGATATGAAGATTTTACATGTTTCAGATACGCACCTAGGGTATTCTGCTTACCGTAAGGCGACAGAAAATGGAGTTAACCAACGCGAAATAGATATCTATGATTCATTCAAACAATTTGTAGATTATGCTATAAAAAATAAACCAGATTTAGTTATTCATGCAGGAGATCTTTTTGACTCAGTGCGGCCAAACAACAGAGCAATAACTTTCTCGATTAAGCAAATTCTGAGATTTTCTAAAGCAAAGATTCCTTTTATTGTAATTGCAGGAAATCATGAACATCCAAAACTCAAAGAAACTGGGCATATTTTCAGTATTTTTGACCACATAGAACATGTTTACCCAATTTATAATGCAAAATATGAAACGTTGTCTTTTATAATAAATAAACAAAAAATAACAATTCACGCGATTCCTCAATGCTCGCTAAAAACTGATTTTGATAAAGAACTAACAGAACTTAAACCAGATTCTAAATCAGATTATAATGTTTTTATTGCACATGGTGCTGTAACAGGGGTAAAAGCGTTTAGTATGAATGAGTTCAACGAACTTTTCATCCCAGCGAATGCTTTGAGCAACGATTTTGACTACATTGCCTTGGGCCATTATCACAAATACACAAAAATTTCTAAAAATGCGTTTTACTCTGGGTCTACAGATAATCTTACATTTACTGATGCAGGAGATCAAAAAGGATTCATTGAATTAGAACTCAATAATAAGATACTAAAAACAAAGTTCATCCCATTGAAAAACAGGCCAATGATAGACAATCCGCCAATAAAATGTTCGAATCTGCGACTTGAACAAGTAATGGAAAAAATAAAACAAATCGTACAAGAAATAAAGCCCAAAGAAAAAACCTTTAGAATAGTATTGGAAGACATACCTCCACAGATTTATAGGGGTCTCGATCTTGGCGAAATAAGGAGATTGAGTAGTGATGCAGTTCACTATGAGATAAAAGCAAATATTTCCAAAGATGAAGCTGTAAAAATGGGTGGAGGCTCAAAAATAGATGCACTTGCTCGCGAATTCAAACTCTTTATTGATAGTCAAGACGTAAAAGAAAAAGAAACACTTTTGGAACTGGGACTTGGATATATTGAAAAAATAGAAGCAAGAGATGAAGGAAAATAATGATATTAAAAACCCTGGTGCTGAAGAACTTTAGAAAATTCAAAAATGCAACCATCGAGTTTCCAGATGGGGTAACAGGAGTAGTCGGACTAAATGGTGCCGGCAAATCCACCATTTTTGAAGCAATAGCCTGGGTATTATACGGCTCTGTTGCGGCAAGAACATCGTCCGATCAAATAAAAAGAGGCGGGGCAGAAACCACAGAGCCATGCAGAGTGGAATTAGATTTCATCTTTGAAGGTGATGCATATAGAATAGTCAGAGAAATGAGGGGAAAAAGCCTAACAACATCTGCAACTGCGACAATAAATGGAAAAATAGCTGCAACTGGCGCAGAAGTTGTTAGTAAATATATGCAGAAAAAACTAGGAATGGATTTCAAATCATTTTTCACAAGTATTTTTGCTAGGCAAAAAGAACTCAATGCACTCTCATCAATGAATGCTAGTGAGAGAAGGCCGCTTATTCTAAGAATGCTGGGAATAGACTCGCTAGACGATGTTATACGAGAAATAAAGTCTGATAAGAAGACAAAAGATGCTGTGGTAGAAAAACTCGAATCAAATCTCGTCAGCGGATCCGGAAAAAACCGTGTTGAAAAGTATAAAGATGAAATTAAGAACTTCAAAGTAAAAAAAGAACAGATGCGACGTTCAATTAAAAAATCAAAAGAAAAAATACAAGCATTTGATAAAGAAACACTGACTCTGGAAAAAAACTATGTGGTAAGTAAAAACAAATATGAAAAAATAAACCTAAAAAAAGAAAACCTCTCTGAGAAAAAAATGCAATATGGGGACAAGATAAAACTGCAAGATGAAATTAAAAAACTGCAAGGCAAAATAGCAGAGAGGCAAGAAAACATTGAAAAACAACAGAAAAAAGCAAAAGATTTTGAAAATATTGAGACGAATCTAAAAGAAGCAGAAAATCGGCTTAATAAAATCGATAAAAATCTTGAGAAAATTGTTAAAGCTATAGAACAAAAAAATACACTGGTTGCAAGAATTAAAAAAGACATTAAAGAAATAGGGCAAAGGGAAAGCAAAATCAAAAAAATGGGGCCAGATGCAAAATGTCCAACTTGTGAACGAGTTTTATCTGATCAATATGGCCAACTTTTGAAAAAATTCAAAGATGAGATTATAAAAAACGAAAAAGAGATCTGCTTGTTTTTAAAAGAACTTGAAAAAGAAAAAGCCGAGAGGGAAAAATTCATACGTGAGGAACAGGCACTTGAGAAAAAAAGAAATTATCTGCAAAATCAATTGAGGGAAAAAGAGAGGATAATTACTACAATTGAAAATCTTTCAAAAGAAATTAAATCTGAAAAAACAGATATGGAACGTAAAAAAACTCTGTTAAAAAAAATAATTTCTGTAAAATTTGATCAAAAAGAGTTTGAAACGGTTAAAAAACAAGTTGAAACATTTTATAAAACATATCAGAAATCACTGGAAAAACTAGGTAATAAAAAAGAGGATTTAAACCTGTTAAAATTGGATCTTGAGAAAAAAGAAGGGGAAGAAAAATTAGTTTCTCAGGAAATTAAGAATATATCTGAAAAAATAGATGAATTGAACGAGTTTAAAAAACGTATAAAGGATGAAAGAAATACCGTTCAATATCTTGGTATGTTGAGCGAGGTAATGTCTTCTTTCAGGACGCACCTAATATCAAGAATAAGGCCAACCCTTTCTGATTATGCATCTGATTTCTTTGCCCGTCTAACCGATAGTAAATACAATGAAATTGAACTAGATGAAAACTATAACCTCATGGTTTATGATGATGGAAAACTGTACAGTATCGAACGTTTTTCTGGTGGGGAAGAAGATTTAGCAAATCTGTGTATAAGACTTGCCATTTCTGAAGTGATTACTGAACGTGCTGGTGGTATTTTTAACTTCATAATTCTTGACGAGATATTTGGTTCACAGGATACAGTTAGAAGACACAATATAATGAAATCACTAAATGGATTGTCATCGAAATTCAGGCAGATTTTTTTAATCACTCATATTGATGATCTTAAAAACGATATGGAAAATGTAATCTATGTAACAGAAAACGAAGACGGCGTTAGTACAGTAAAAACAGAATAAAAATTAGAAAAAGATTAACTTCTATCTTTTAAGTTTTAATTTTCTCTTCTTTTTTGGTTTTTTCTCTGAAGGGGTTGTTTTTACGTTCAGTACTCCTAGTGTACCAGTTGTTGGTGGTGCAGCAAATAGCTTGTCAAATGTCCCTTTGTTGGATTCAAACCATTCCTGCCAGCCGGCTGTTTCTTCTTTTAATTTCTTGTTTTCCGTTTCCGTTTCTTCATAAAGATGGTATAATTTGGTTAATCTTTCTTTCTCTTTTTCATACTCTGTGGTGACTTGTTCATATTTTTCTTTGTATTCTGCATAATCCTCATTTTCTTTCATGTCGTTGACTTGTTTTTGTAGAGCTTCTGTTTCATTATTTTTCTGGTAAATTTGTTCTTTCAAGGTTTTCATTCCCCCCTCAAGATTGTTTCTTATCTCATCAGACTCTTCGTACCTTTGTCTGTAGTCATCAACTTGGTTTATTTTATTTTCATTTTCCTGCATCTTTTGAGTAAGCGTGCTAATTCTTGCAGTAAGATCATCTTCAAGTTGTTTTTTGGATACCTCTACAGTCCTTAATTTTCCTTCATATTCCGAAACCCTTTTTTCAGTTGTAGAAAGTTCGTCTTCTTGGTTTTTATAGGCATCCCATAGTTTGATAAGCCGTTCTTTTTCCTTCTCGAGTTCTTCGCTGTGTTTCTTTGCTTTTTCTGCCGCTTCCATTCTCATCTTTTCTGCTTCGGCAACTTCCCCTTCAAATCTCTTGATGACATCGTTCATGTCTTCCACGCTTTCAATATCAAGCATGCCTTGTATTCTTGCAAGGTCCTCGGTACCTTTCGAAAAAGAATTTTTAATATAGTCAATTTCATCTGAGACTTTTTGTAGCTTGTCCTTCATGGAACTTGCAGGTTCCATATTTTCTTTCATCATATCGTCTTCATCCATAATACTCATGCCTCCCAACTAAAGCTAGGGATATAATGAATGAATCAGTGGATATTTAAGACTTATTATAATTACGCATCTTTAGCACAATATTAATGAAGCGAGTTATATAAAAGCCCAGTAATTTACCAGTAAACTAATAAACTATAATTGTCATACTATCTCTTGGAGTTTACCTAGTTACTAGGAGGAATAGTTGGATGGGATTATTCGGTAAAAAAAGCCTTTCTTCAATAATTCAAAGAATTTTTGGCAAAAAACATGCAAAAATAGGTATTTATGGCCCTCCAAATGTTGGAAAAACAACTCTCGCTAATCGCATTCTCAGAGATTGGACGGGAGATATTATGGGGAGTGTTTCTGAAATTCCTCATGAAACCAGAAGGGCCAAATGGAAAAAGGACGTAAAAGTGGAGAACGGAAATTCTTCTCTTACCATGGATATTGTCGATACCCCGGGGATTGCTACCAAGGTGGATTACAAAGAATTCATGAATACGTTTGGTCTCACTAGTGATGAATCTAAACGGCGTGCAAAAGAAGCAACAGAGGGAGTAATAGAATCTATAAAATGGCTTGAGAATATTGATGGGGTGCTTTTAGTAATGGATTCGACTCAAGATCCTTTTACACAAGTAAATGTTACTATTCTCGGAAATCTTGAAGCAAGAAATTTGCCTGTACTTATTGCAGCGAATAAAATTGATGAAGACGATTCAAGCCCGGCAACACTAAAATCCGCATTCCCTCAGCACCCTGTTGTTCCAATTAGCGCTTTAACTGGTTACAATACAGAAAATTTATACTCGACAATGGTCACTCATTTCAGTAAAAAGAGAAAGAAAAGAAGGAGGTAGCAGGATGACCAAAAAGGACAACGGAATTTCGTTTAATCTTGTTTCAAGGCAAAAACTTGAAAGCTTAACATCTGCCGAAAAATTAAACTTTATTTTAAAGGAAGTTAAAAAAGGAAAAATTCTCGTTCTTGAGGAAGGTCTTACACCAATTGAGCAAACAAGCCTTATCGAATGTACTATGAGGGAAATTGAACAAGATACATTTATCGGTGTTGAGATGGAAGGTTATGGAGAAGATGCCCCTACTTTTCTTCAAAAACTTTTAGGGCTGGGTAGAAGGCCCAGGATGACTTTAATAGGTCCTGCAGATCTTCTGAAAACTGTAAGAAAGGATAGCAATATGATTCAGACAAAAATAATTCCTGGTAGAGGTGCTGGGTAAAAATGCCGCATCAGTGTTTAAAGTGTGGAAAAATCTTCGAGGAAGGTTCGGCTCAACTCTTAAAAGGATGCCCTGATTGTGGAGGAAATAGATTCTTTTTTACAAAAGAACCACTTTCTGAAAAAGAAAGAGATTCCATGATTGGTGAAGCTAGCCAAGATATCAGTACTGCAATAGTTGAAATTATGAAGACACAGAATAAAGAGGTACTTGACCAGTCGGGCAATTGGGTGAATATAAAACCAAATGATGTTAGAACTGCTTTAGAACAACATTTTTCAGGTAAAGCTGGAAAGATTCCAGAGAGCAAGGCGGATATAGATTTCATCAATAAGCAAGAGTATAGAAAAACAGCTATCAAAAAAATTGAAAATAAGGCGAAAGAGTTTGATACGCCTGAGACAATCGATATTGAAAGGCCCGGCAAATATAAAATTGATGTAAAAGGGCTATTGGAAGACGAACCAATAATTATCCAAAAAGACGGGTCATATACTATTCATTTGCCATCAATTTTTAAAATGATAGATAAAGAAAAAGACGATTAAAAATTACCAACCAATATTTTAAAGCAGTGTTTTTAGCAGGACAAGAACTGTTATAAATAATCTAGATATTATAATATTTATAAAATGAAAGAAAAGATATTTGTAATGGGTATTTCGGTTATTTTTTTACTAACAACTTTTACTTCCATTCTTGCAGTAGCAATAGAAACTACCGAGGAAATAACGGTTGCGACTGGCGATATGTTAACGGTTGATGAT
>CAYLKT010000025.1:0-10375 GCA_964384305.1 uncultured Thermoplasmatales archaeon
AAGCCAATAAAAACATTATTACCGATCATAGTACCAACATTTGTCATCGAATTGATGCCCGTCTGTACGTTGTCCCCCATAATTACACCAAGTTTTCTCCGCTTTGTATCAAGTTTTTTACCATTTAAAATAACCTTGATATTCCTCTTATCGAGCCGCAGATTTGCTATCTTTGTTCCAGCTCCTAAATTACAACGTTCGCCTATAACTGAATCTCCAACATAATTCTGATGTGGGGTATTGCTATTAGCCATAATTATCGAATTTTTTACTTCGCATGCATTACCAACATGACAATCATCTCCTATGCTGGTATGTGGACGTATATAGCAATTTGGTCCAATTTTACAATTACTGCCAATCACAACTGGACCTTCAACATAACTGCCAGGCAATATAACACTATTTTTACCGATGATAACGTTTCCCTTAATTGTAGTATTTTTTCCTACAATACCTTCTATCTTTCCATCCATTTTACCCAATTTTTCTTCATTTGCATCAAGCAAATCCCAAGGATATACAACGTCCCTCCACTCCTTTAAAAAAACACCTTCCATCTTTTCTTTTTTCAAAGACAGATTGATGGAATCGGTAATTTCGTATTCCCCTCTCGGAGACTTGCCTGTTTTTTTAATAAAATCAAAGATTCTTTTGTTGAAATGATATATACCAGCGTTTATGCTGTTTGAAAAAGGCTTTTCCATTTTTTCATAGATTTTGATAATGTTGTTACCTTTTAGTTCAACGATTCCGTATTCTCTAGCATCTTCAACTTCAACTAACCCAATACTGTTTTGTTTTTTTACGATGTTTTTGATATCTTGTTTTCCAAATATTGTATCTCCACACAATACAACACATTCATCAACAAACTTCTCAGCCATTCCAATAGCATGTGCTGTTCCAAGGGCTTCTCCTTGATTTATATAACCTATATCGACGCCCCATTGACGGCCATTACCAAAATAATCCCTTACCATCTCGCTTTTATACCCTACAATAAAGATAAACTCCTCTAGTCCTGCATCTATGGCACTAAGCAAATTCCACTCAAGTATTGGCTTGTTTGCAATAGGAAGCATAACCTTTGGACGAGTAAACGTCAAAGGATGCATTCGTTTTCCTTCACCGGCTGCAAGAATAACACATTTCATTTCTTCACCATATTTTACTCAACAGTTACAGATTTTGCAAGATTACGAGGTTTGTCGATTGAACATCCCCTTAACTTTGCAACATGATAAGCAAGAAGTTGTAGAATTATTGTGATCGGTATCGCAGAAAGAAGCGTAGAGTTTGATGGAAATCTTAAGACAAAATCTGCATGTTTTTCTATCTCGATATCGCTTTCATCTGCAATAGCAATAACCTTTGGGCCTCTTGCTTTTACTTCACCAATATTTGATATCATCTTATCATAGGTGGAATCCTTGGTTACTATTGCAACCACTGGCGTTTCTTTTGTAAGAAGAGCAAATGGCCCGTGTTTTAATTCTCCAGCAGCAAACCCTTCTGCATGTACATATGATATCTCCTTTAGTTTCAATGCTCCTTCGAGCGATATTGGATAATTAATTCCTCGCCCTATGAAAAACACTGAATGTGAGTTTTTTAGATATTTTGCTATACCTTCAATTTCTAGATCTTTTTCAAGGATGTATCTAATCTCTCTTGGAAGTTCTTTTAAGCTTAACAAATATTGATATAGTTCATCTGGTTCTAATTTTCCATTTTTTATACCAAGTTTTAATGCAATTAAAAATAAAACAATTATTTGAGAAGTGAAGGTTTTTGTTGCGGCAACACCAATCTCTGGACCAGATTGAGATAATATGTATCCACCTGCAATTCTGGTCGCGGTGCTTCCGATAGCGTTTGTAATGCAGAGTGTTTCACAGCCAGAGTTCTTTGCTTCTTTTATTGCTGCGAGCGTATCTGCTGTTTCACCAGATTGGGTAACCGCTATGACAAGTGACGATTTGTTTTTTGTTCCATAATAGCGATATTCAGATGACAGATCCACAATGACTGGAATGTTGGCTATCTTCTCTATTATGTATTTTCCTGCAAGTCCTGAATAAAAAGACGTCCCACAAGCAATTATATGTATAGATTTAACATTATTTTCAAGTAATTTTTCAACTTTAAATGGGAAAGTTATTGATCGATCTACTTCAGATATTCTCCCTCTTAAGACCCTATTTATCACATCTGGTTGATCATATATTTCCTTTAACATAAAATGCGGGAATCCTGATTTTTCAGCATCTTTAAAATCCCATTTTATTACATGTTCTTCTTTTTCTACAGCTTTTTTGCTTTCATCAAAAATTTTAATTTCTTTTTTTGTGACAACGCATAATTCCCCATCATCAAGATATTTTGCCCTGTTTGTATACTTGAGTATTGCTGGGATGTCTGATGCAAGGAAATTTTCATTGTCTCCAACACCTATTACAAGAGGACTGTCTTTTCTTGCACCAACCATTTTATCTGGTTCGTCAGCACTTGTAACTACAATTGCATAATAACCTTGTATTTTCTTTAATGCCGAAAATACAGCATCTTCTAAGTTTCCCTTGTAATTTTCTTCAATTAAATTTGCAATTATCTCTGAGTCTGTTTGTGATTTAAACGTATATCCTTTTTTTTCTAGGTTTTCTTTTAATTTTCTATAATTTTCAATTATTCCATTGTGAACTATTGAAATCTTTCCACTTGAGCTTAGGTGGGGGTGCGCATTTTCCTTTGTAACATTTCCATGGGTCGCCCATCTACTATGACCCATGCCAATGGTCCCTTTTATCGTTGGAAGTGTTTTCACCAAATACTTAATTTCTCCAACTTCTTTGAAAACTTGTTGTTTTTTATCAAGTATCGCAATGCCCGCTGAGTCGTATCCCCTATATTCAAGTCTTTTTAAACATTCGATAATAACTTTATCCGCATCTCTGAACCCATTGTATCCAATTATTCCACACACTTTACATCACTTTGGTTTTACTAGGAATGTCCTTTGATATTCTTTTAACTGGACTTATACTACATTTTCTTCCAATAATTACCCCAGGATCTGAAACGACATGAGATTCTATATTGCAATCCTCTCCAATCATTACACCTATGTTTTCAAGATATCTAATTTCGCCTTCCATTTCAACAGTTGTTTTACCAGATATGCTCGAAAAATTATTTCCGATGTTGCTTCCTCTACCAACAATCGAGTCGAGTACAGATGAATTTGAGCTTATTCGAACGTTGTCCATTATGACGCTGTTTCTAATTTCAGAAAATGGGTTTATAATAGAATTGTTACCAATCGTTGTAGAAGGGAATATGCAAGCATTTGGACCTATTTCACAACTTTTTCCAATGACGACAGGACCTACAATATAAGAACCTGAGTGGATTTTAGTGTCTTTGCCAATTGACACATTCCCTTTTATTGTAACTCCTTTTTCTATGGTGCCATTTGTAGATGATGAGATGTTATGAACCATTGATTCATTTACAGATAGTATATCCCAAGGATATACAACATCCATCCATGAGTTGGCAATAACTGTTTTAATTTCTTCACCATCGTCAAGAATTGTTTGGACTGTTGATGAAAGCGCATATACCCCTTGGGACACGGATTTTTCGACTCTTTCAAAAATCTTTTTTGGTAACTTGTAAATACCTGTCGATATAAATCTGCCAATTTCTTCCCTTGGTTTTTCAACGATTCCTGTAACGTTACCTTTTTCTATGAAAACAACACCGTATTTTGAAGGATGCGGATGTTCCTTGATCAATATTGAATATTCTGATTTTTCTTTTATCAGTTTTGAGATACTGGACCGATCTATAATATTGTCACCAGAAAGCACAAGAAAAGAGGTTTTTATGTATTTTTTTGCCTGTAATAATGCATGGGCTGTGCCAAGTTGTTTGTCCTGTACAACATAGGTTATTTTGATACCTTTATAGTCCTCAAAATATTCCATTATAACTTCTTTTTTGTACCCGACAACAACAATGATTTCATCTATTCCGCTCTGCTTAACAGCATCAAAAACATGCTCAAGTATTGGTTTGTTGGCAACTGGAAGCATTACCTTTGGCATTGTTTCTGTAAACGGTCGTAAGCGTTTTCCCTCGCCTGCGGCAAGAACTATGGCTTTCATTTAATCTCCCTTTTTAGATGTAAGCTTAATTTCCTATTTTATATTTACCCATGTAACTTTATTTTTCAAAGGAATATCACTTGTAAGATTTTGTCGAACAATATCTCCATCCAGATGCTCAACTTTGTAGCCTTTTTCTTTTAAGATTTTTGCTACTTTTTTTGCAATTGTTGTTTTTCCACAACACGGAAGACCTGTAAACCAGGCCGTAAATCCTTTTTGTTCAACCATAGTTCTTTCCTCTATTTTCTTAGAAACTCTAAAATTTCATTTACAAAAGAAGTTGTTTTTTCTTTTGGAACTATTGCCCCGAGGACTTCTTTTTTACCGCCACATTTAAAACCAAGTTCTTTCCCCCTCTTTATTATTGGCTCTGCATTTTTGTCACTTCTTACATAGATTTGATCGTGGTCATCAAAAAAACCAGTGTTAACTACAACCGCATTTTTCCCACTGGACCATGCAACCTTTCTAGTAATCGTTGAAATAATGTTATATTGTGTGTTTATTTTTTTTAGAATGGTTCCGTTTTTTTCATCTGCAGGCATGTCTAGTTGTTTTGTCATTTCTTTTTCTAGTTTTATATAATTGCAATTCCATTGTTTGTTTTCCAGGATTTCTTTGGGAGAATCGTTATTTAGTAGAGTGCGTGGTGCGTTTTCTACTGCTTTTTTATCTCCCAATTTGTAATTTGAGTCTAGTAAGTATACCATTCTTAACAAGTCATCAAAAACCAGATCGTTTTTTCTGCAAAAATCGTCTATTATTTTGTTGAAAAACACATTGCCTTTTATTTTCTGTTCATGATCGCCTACAATCCCTAAGAGAGCAGATAAGTTTACATCGTTTCCCAAAAAATCATTTATTATCCAGCTTGCTGAAGGATACTTGTTTGGATCTTCTCCTTTAATTATAGGATTGTGATGGAACACTTGTTTTATTTCTTTACCAAGATGGTGATCAAAAATCATCACTTCAGAATTTACAGAAAGCCGCAAAATATTATCTTCAGGCAAATTCATATCTGCAACAAATACAAAATCATATTTTGAATAAGACTCCAATTCTTCGTTGGCTAGATAATAATTTCCAAGAGTCGGTGTTTTGTTAATAACTTCCTTGTCCGATAGTTTTTCAAGCAATAGTTTTGCAGAATTTATACCATCAGCATCCCAATGATGAATCAAAAGCCCTTTACCATGTAATTTCTCAAACATAAATAATCCCCTTAACCCCTAACCATTATATTTAACTATATATAACTGTAATTTTGTGTCTATAATGTTATGCAGAAATGTAAAATCATCAAGAAATGGGGCCTTTCTTACTTGAAGGTCTCAAGCTATCCTAGCTTAATTCAATAACTTCGATAACTTTTTATATCGGGTGATATAATATTATATCAGGTGATAGTTTAATGTATCAAGAATTCAATAGGTATAAAATTTTAAAAATATTTTTTGATAAGCCAAATAAAAAATTCCATCTTAGAGAATTGGAGAGATTGACAAATATATCATTACCTTCTGTTAAAAAACATATTGAAATTCTTTACAAACAAGGATATATTAAAGAAATAAATGATGACATCTATAAAAGCTACAAGTCATCTCTTAACAAACCATATAAAATTTTAAAAAGAAATGATATGCTCATGCGGTTACATGATTCTGGACTTATAAATGAACTAGAACATAAATTTACTCCAAATTGTATTATCCTTTATGGAAGTGCAATTGAAGGAACAGACGATGAAAGAGGGGATATAGACATATTTATTCAAAGCGCAAAAAAACCAATTAATTTAAAAAAATATGAAGATTTATTAAAACGAAAAATCAATTTATTATTTGAATCGAAAATTGAAAATATCAGTAACAATTTGAAAAATTCGCTTGCAAATGGAATTATATTAAGTGGATTTCTAAAGGTGATCTAAAAATGAAATGGGAAGACTGTCTCGATTATAAAGTAAAGAAAGTAAAGGAAAATCCAGAACAAGCAAAAGATCTCTTTCAATTGGCTAAAAGGAGGCTTGAATCAATAAAAAAACGAAGAAAAGATGAATTCTCCCAATTGCTAATCGAGTCTTATTATGAAGCAATAAAGGAGTTGATATGTGCATTGCTGGCAATACATGGATACAAAAGCTACAGTCATGAATGCCTAATTTCATTCTTAGATGAGTTTTATCCTGCAATACTTGACGATTTCCAGATTCATTTTTTAGATAATTTAAGAAAATTACGAAGTGATATTCAATACAGAGGGAGAGATATTGCAGATGATTATTTAGATAGAAATGGTTTAACGATAGAAAAAATAACCAATATTCTACTTGAAATGGTAGAAAAGGAACTCGAAATGTAACTTTCTTCTCTTCTTTTTCGGTTTTAATTTCTTTTAATTTTTTAAATCTGACAATTTGTTAGCTTAGCTTATGCTTTTTAAATGTCATTAATAAAGGAGGCGATAAAAAAAGAAATAATAGATGTCATATTACCCATAGGCTTTAGGTGAATTAAGTGAACGTCAAAGACATTAGAGTTGGAATTTTACGAATGGAAGGAACTAACTGCGAACAGGAATCACTTGATGCTTTCAAAAGACTTGGTGCAAAACCAGAGTTTGTACACTTAAAACAGCTTTTACATATAGATTGTAATAAAAACGAAAAACGCGATATTTTTGACTTTCAATGCATAATGATTCCTGGTGGGTTTTCTGCAGGTGATTATATCAGAGCGGGTGCAATTTTTGCAGCAAGAATAAAAAGCAAACTTGAAAAGGATTTAGAAGAGTTTGTAAAGCAAGAATATCCCATCCTTGGTATATGTAATGGCTTTCAAGTTTTAATAGAGCTTGGCCTCTTGCCGGGAACTGGCAAAACGATAAGCGCTGTTCCCGAGGCTTGCTTAAATATTAATGACTCGAGCAGGTTTGAATGCAGACCCACTTTATTGAAACATGAAAATTCTGGAAAATGTGTGTTCACCAAGAAAATTAAAAAGAGCGAAATCAGACTTATTCCAAGTGCGCATGCTGAAGGAAAACTCATGTTTCCAATCGAAAAACAAGAGGAAATAATAAAAGGTCTAGAAAAAAACGACCAGATTGTCTTCCGTTATGTTGACCCAGATGGAAATTATGCAGGATATCCATGGAATCCAAATGGATCTCCATCGAATATTGCAGGAATCTGCAATTCAATTGGAAATGTATTTGGTATGATGCCTCATCCTGAAAGAACGTTCTTCAAACATCAACATCCAGATTGGACAAAAGGCGGAATTGATGGAAACGTTGGAGATGGAAAGGTAATTTTCGAATCTGTAATTGATTATATTTCAAAAAGGTTCTAACATGCCAGATGTTGTAACGTGCTTATTACAAAATAAAGAAGGTAAAATTCTAATTTTAAAAAGAAGTGATAAAGTAGGAACGTACAAAGGGTTTTGGAGCGGCATTTCTGGCTATATCGAAAAGGGTGAAAAGCCTATCGAAACTGCTTTAAAAGAAATACGAGAAGAGACAAAAATTACAGATGCCTTCCTAGTAAAAGAAAACAAACCGATTTCATTCACAGACAATTATGAAAGTAAAAATTACGATTGGAATATATTTTCATTTTTATTTAAAACTGAAAAAAAAGATAAAGTACAAATAGACTGGGAACATACTGAATACAGATGGATTTTGCCATCTAAGATGGGAGAATATAAAACTGTACCACACCTCAAAGAAATAGCCGATAAAACCTTTAGATAAAATGATCGGATGGGGAAGCGTGGAGGTGGTGAGGAGAGATAGGAAAAAATTAGGATAACTCCCCCATCCTATGCTATATAATGCTTTTATAAGTATATAAGTTTTTTTATAAAAATGTTTGATTTAACCACTTGAATCTAGTTTTTCGAGGATTTTTTCGATTTTTTTGTAAGTATCTTCAATTGACTTTGACGAGTTGATAATGTGCCAATTTCCAACAAGTTCATGCGCCTTTTTTCTTACTTTTACAACGGCTTGTTCTGTTTCAAACATTTCGGTTTCAGATCTTTCTTCAAATCTCTTCATAAGTTCTTTTGGCGGAGCATCTAAAAAGAACATATATTCTGAGGTGGGAACGAAATTATAAAAAAAATTATAACCTGCCTTTGCAAGTTTTTTTGGAAGATATGCAGTCCCTAGCAGATACCTTGCCATAATGAGTGTATCGATATCTTTTCTACCATAGTACTTTCTAACAGATCTTAAAACATCAAACATGTAAAAAACCGATGCTTTTAGTTTATTTACCTTTCCAGATCCGAGTAATGCTTTTTTTGCCCTTCTTCCAAAAAAGTTATCTGACTCAGGGTGAGAACGGATTAATACTTTTTCCCCTTTTTTCTCATATCTCTTTTTTATTAGTTGTGCATGGGTGTCCTTTCCAACGCCATCAAGGCCATCGACAATAACTAGACGCATTCTTTCATCACGCTATAAAGAATATCCAGTAAATGAATGAAGCCATAAAAGGAACCGACAGGTTATCAAGTCCTTTTGGAGATAGCCCCTCAACTACTGCTGAAACAATTGCAATATAAACAAGAATTAAAAATTTGTCATTTATTGTAATTCCGTAGAAAACTAACGCAACAACTATTGTGGCCACTGTAAAAATAAACATTGTAATTGAGCCGATATAACTTTTTTCATCGCCCCATACACTATACTTTCGTTTTCCAAATTTTTTACCAATTACAGATGCGAAACCATCTCCATATGACATTGCAAGAATTCCTATTGCAATAATCTCCTTATGCTCAAAGAAAATATAGGCAAGGGTTGCCCATGCAATTGCGTAATAAACAAGTCCCATTCCGTGTCCTGCTTCAGATGTTTTTCCTTTCATTGATTTTATGGGCGAGTATGGACTCATTAGAAATGTGAATAATATAAATGGCCCTGCCGCAAGAAATACCATTACTTCTTTCGTTTGGAATATTGGAAGTAAAAATGCAATATTACCTACCATTATATGTAGCACTTTTCTACTGTATTCGGTTGGAAGTTTATCAAGTAATTTTTCGGTTACAATTAATAAAATTCCTACATAAATATAGACAAGTAAAACTCCGGAGACATCTGCTGGTATCATATTTTTCACCTAAAATGGATATTAGACAAATGCACCTACTAAAAACGCAATGAGGCCGACAAACATCGCAATAAGCGACATTTTTCTGTAAACTTTCATATTCTCTGTTTTGTTCTGAATTAACCTTACTGCCGTAACTAGTAGCATTATATCAGTTATTAGTATAATTACTATATAATAAATGTTTCTATAATAAATTTCGTAATTTGCCGAAATGTATGGTAAAAATGACAGCGCTATTGCTGAAAGATAAAAAAGTGATGCTATGATGTTTGAGTTTTTCTTTCCGATGTATTTGGGAAAGGACCTTACTCCTTTTTTGAAATCCCCTTTGAAATCTTGTACATCCTTCATGATTTCTCTGCCAGATCCTGCTAGAAACGCCATTAACGCAATTATGTAGATTGATGGGTGAATTTCAAAAGAAAACAACGTGTTTTCTTGTATTACTGCAGCAGCTCCAAAAACAAATGGAATAGCCATTGTATAAGCAATATAGAAATTTCCAAGGAGTTTTATCTTTTTCATCTTAGTATCATAAAGTATTGCAAAAAGCGCAGTGACTAGCGCTATTATAAAACAGGTATAATTAACGAAAAATGAGCATAGTAAGCCTAGTGGGAAGAATATGTAAAACAAGTATAGTGCTGTTTTTAGTGAGAGGTCTCCACGTACTAATGGACGATCAGTTCTCTTGTTTAACTTATCAATTTCAAAGTCATAGTAATCATTAAGCGCAAAAGTACTTGCTTCCAGAAATAGTACTGTGAAAAAAGCCAATATGAGTTTATCAACTGGTGGAAATACTGTAGTATCAAGTACTCTTTGTGATATTACCGAGCCTATAAGAATTGCAATGAAAAGCATAACACCATGTTCAAGACGCATTAGTTCCCAAACGGCTTTGAGTTTTTTCACAATGCATTGAAATGCTGTAACCAATTATAAACTTTCGATGTTGTCAAAATATTTTCCCAAAAGTTAGGAAAAAGTTTTTAGTGCAAACAGAACATTGCAGGAGAGATATAAATTTAGGTGATGTAAATGGAATATAAGATATCGG
>CAYLKT010000026.1:0-10286 GCA_964384305.1 uncultured Thermoplasmatales archaeon
GAAAATGGCTGCTAAGTACCTGTCAACTACCACCAAATAAAATGTATACACATTGCAGAAAATGTGGTTGTGAGATTTGGCGTGTATCAAAGGTGGAGGATGCTTATTGCGAATCATGTTTAGAGGTGGAAAAGTGAAAGGTACTTTCATCAGGGTGGTAAAAAAATGGAAAATGAAGAATTAATAGAACGTTTGGTTGAAGAAATACAAGGAAAATTGAAAGAAGCTACAGAGATAGGTGAAGGAAAACCCGAATTTATTTTAGTTGAATTCGAGGATGATTTTTTTGTTGAGGGAATTTTAATAGATGAAAACATAGCACGTGTAAGATTCTTCGTTCGCACGACAACTTGGGAAGATATGTCTCACCCTTGGCATACCATTAAGCGTGTCATTAGAATGTCTCATGATGATTTCATCCAAGCTACAGTGATGAGAATTTTGGAAAAAGATGAAGACAAGCTGACAAAGTCGGAACGTCAATCTGCCATCTGTCCATCAGAAATGGTAGACACATAGATGGTGAGACTTTCAAAACCTATTTAAGAGTGAACGTGTAATATACTATTAAGAGTCAGGGGTTCTGATTTTTGCCATTTGAAACCCCTGTACCTCCATGAATGTCTTTTGAAATATGTGACTTATCATTTGGATTATGCATTGGCAACTGATATGTATTTTGCAAACAAATTCTGCAACTGGGAAAATATAGAATATCCTCTTGCTATAGTACTTCCAAATGCAAAAAAAAATGAGAAAGAATGGCTATCCAGCAGGAGGAGAAACAAGTGATCCTTGAAGAGTTAAAAAAAACTTGGATTAAATGAGATATATAATTATAAAAATGATATAGGATTAGCATGTGAACTAACTGCAGTAAAAGGTTTTATGCATTCTAAGCAGCGTTGCTTTAGGGAGGATGTGGATTATAATTATTCTATTTTTAGTGAGAGTGTGTACTTTATATTAGACCGTATTCATTTCGAGTTAGCACGTAATATGGGTAGAATATCACCTTGGAAATTTTTATTTACACCAAGTGGAATATATAATGGAGAAAAGCCTAAGAGAAAACATCCTGTTATAAAAATAATGAAAAAAGAAAGGGAATGAAATATGGGGGTATCTATAGATTACAATGCTAAAATTGAAGAGAAGCATAAAGCAAAAATCGAGGAGGTAATCGACTTTATTGAACATGAAGCAAAAAAACATGATTTAAACGTGTACAGGTACGTTGACATAGGTAGATATGAGTTAATGAGACTTTATGATATGGATGGTAAAATAGAGCATCAATGGTGGGGTTTTAACGGTAATGATAAATCAGATAGACCAGATACAGAAAGAAGTTATAAAACCATGCAGATAGGTGTTTTTGTTGACTATCCGACATCTGAAAGTTTTACTGTTTCTTTTACTCATAATAAGATTGATAAAACATATGATCTTTCTGAGTCTACAAAGACACAGGTGTTTAACAAAAACGAAATGGGCAATATCGGTTTTCACATATGGATCATTAACGTGTTACTTATGGTAAAGGAAAAGTTCAATATTGATATAGATATACAGGATGGTGGGAATTATTATTTCACTGAGAAACAGAGACATGAACATATGGAATATCTGTTAAACAGGTATAAAAAACATCCATGTTATAGTAAAGAACAGGATATGAAATATGTTAAAAGATGGCGTAAGATGGTCTCTTTTGATATCAGAAACCTGGTTACTGCTATGGGTGAAAATCTTACAGTGATTGATAACCTTGATGACATTTTTAAAAAAACAGGATGGGAAAAATATCAGATAGTAAAAGCTTCTACCCTTTATGATAACAAAAAGACAGTGACAATATGTAGTAATAAGAAATAGAAGGTAACAAAAAAAAGAAGACTTTAAAGTTTAAAGGAGGATGCAAAAAAGACACAGATTTGAACGTGGGTTTAGATATAATGCTAAATTGAAATGATATGTGAACTAAGTTCGGGTATAACATTGTTATCTGAAATTGCACTCATAGAGTTGGGAAGTAAAAGATTAATGAGAATTTAGGAGATTGATTATGACCACACATGTCTCAGTACGACTTCCGTGGCACGACCGAGGGTGGGACGGCCATATTTGCAATGAACCAAAGAAAAATGTGTATTGTGGCGGGTTCTTCTCTGTTAATGCCGATCGAATTAGATATGATAAGGATAACGAGTGGGAAGAAAATAACCATGGTAATCCGTGTCACCTCTTAAAGAAGAAATTCCCACCCTGTACCGAAACAATAAATGTCTTTGGCAAGCAGTCACTAAACCATATTCATCTTCCAAAAGAGTTCTTAGAAGGCGCGGAAAAACTTGAAGAAGAATTTCCTCCATACTCTTCAGGCACATGGCCTTTTGAAGATATGTGGGACGAGAGAGGCAATCGGCGAGAACCAGATGAAAGAAAGAAAATTGCTAAAAAATTTTTTTTGGAATTGAAGAAAGGAGAAGGAACCAGTTTAATATTTTATTATTGTAACTATGACAATCCTATCACGGGGCAGGATAAAAAATATCTTCTTACAGGAGTTGCACGACTAAAAAAAGTTGGAACATTTAAGAAATGGCCACAAATCCCAACTGATATAGCTGAAAAATATGGCGATTTTGTTTGGTCTATCACCTTGGAAAACGCTTATCCAACCGAAGGGGTAAGGATTCCATATCAGGAGTATCTAGATAAAAAGATTGAGCCGTCTTCAATTGCTGTAGTAGTTTCGGGAGACCTCACTAGAAAGTTTAAATATGTCAGTCGACACGTGAGTGATGACGAAGCTATTGGACTCATTGATCAAGCAGTCAAATCAATAAAGAGGGTAATTAAAGATGGTTATCTTCACGATATTGGTTATTGGGATTCAAAATTACAGTGGTTAAAACAAATACGGAAAGAGTGCTGGGAAAGTCGTGGTCTTTACCCTGGACTTACAAATACTCTGGCATATTTGAATTTTCCAGATCCTGCTGCTTACGTGCGGATTGAATTGCCTAGGAAAAATCCAAAAGACTTACGTGAGTATATTTTCGATCGTTTAGATGATAAAGTGAGAATGAGCAAAGAGGAACTGGCGAGATACGGTGATGCAGTTCAGCGATATAAAATATTAAAAACCGTACCAACGACAGAATTTGTCGCCCGACTTTGTCGAGAAAAACTTCCATTTTTTGACCTGACCGATGACCAAATAAAAAATATTCTCGGCGATAGTCGTGAGAAATACTCTGTTACTTCCAGTCTGAATGAAATCTTCGATAATCCATATTGTCTATGCGAGGAATATATTGGCGAGGATATTGAAGACACGATAGGCTTTCATCGCATTGACCATGGAATGATTCCATCTGAAGAACTCTGCAAGGATGTCCAGCGTATCAAATTTGATGATCCCAGACGACTGCGGGCATTGATGGTAGAGCAATTAAAAGTTGCTGCAAATGATGGGCATACGTTTATTGACCGATCAGACTTTTTCGCAGCAATAGAAAAATGGCACAATGAGAATGATCCTGAAAGTCATTTCATTCTAGATAAAGCAATTTGGGAACAGCACAAAGAAATATTTACGAAGAAACTTGTGATGGATTTAGCTGATGGGATAGAGGCTGTTTTTCTCAATTCAATCCATGCGGCCGAAAGAAGAGTTCGTAGAGAAATACTCAGCTTAATGAAGGAAGATTGGCTTGAACCTTCAAAAATTGATTGGAAAAAGATTCTGAAGACTTTTCAGTCAAAAGAGAAAGAGCATCCGCCCATCGAAGAAGCCATCAAAGAACAATCGCGAGCCCTTGAAACTATGTATAGATCACGCTTCAGTGTACTTATGGGGAGTGCCGGTACTGGAAAGACATCGGTCCTCCGTTCACTAGTTAAAGGGATAACCAATAAAGAACCTAATCACAATTTTCTCCTCCTTGCACCGACTGGAAAAGCTGCCATAGTGATGAGATCTCGGGTGCAACGAGATGCAGAAACTATTCACAGATTTCTAATGCAACTTGGATGGATTAATCCTCTCAATTTTACTCTTAAATATCAAAACAATAGAAGAATGGGTAGCCCTGGGACTGTTATAATCGATGAGGTGTCAATGCTCGATGTGAATCTTTTTGCAACAGTGGTTCGCGCAATAGAGTTAGGTAATGCAGAACGCTTGATTTTAGTGGGTGATGTCGGTCAGTTACCACCTATAGGTCCCGGAAAACCATTTGCTGATATTATTGATTATCTAAAAAAAGATGATAGTCGAAAACAAAAGCATCTAGCCGAACTTGCAGTGAACTGTCGCCAAATAGCCGGAAGTCGTGCTGCATGGCTTGCCTCTCACTTTACTCGAATTTCCGACAGACCAGATGAAGAAATTCTATGGGATGTTGAAAAAGGGATATCAAAAGGTGACCTTTCTGTTTATACGTGGAACGATGACGATGATCTTTACCAACTTCTTCCAACCGTTCTAGAAAATGCAATCGCTGAACTTGGAGGTGAAAAGAAATCGATAGGTGGGCTAGGGGATCGTTATAATTATGTTCATGGACTTAGTAATTTGCATTCACCAAAAAATCTTGAAGCAATTCAAATTCTTGCCCCTTACAGACATACACCATCAGGTGTCGAATATATCAATCAGGTAGTTCAAAAACTTTTGAGGAGTGAAGAAACTGTAAAAAAGTATCAATTTGCTGGATATGTATATTATGACAAAATTATGCAAACGCAGAACTACACGTACCATGCCTGGAACCATAACGAAAATAAACTAGTTAAGAACAGCGATACTTATGTGCCAAACGGCACACTTGGATTCGTTTTTCCAAAGAAAGGAAGAAAATTACAAGTAAAATTCCCTGAAGATTTTGTCGGGCTTTCGTACTATCTTAGCAGGTCAAAATGTAATGAAAACATTGAACTCGGTTATGCAACCTCAGTACATAAAGGTCAAGGTAGTCAGTTTGATGTCACCATAGTAGTCCTTCCATCTGACGCCAGCGACTTTTTGAGTCGTGAACTTTTATACACTGCACTTTCACGATCCACTAGGAAACTCTTCTTGCTTCTGCAAAAAGATGCTGGCTTGCTCAAGGAGAGGTTATGGGCTGGATATTCTGAAATGGCCAGACGGAACTCTGCATTATTTCGAACCGCAAAAGGTATACCCAAAGATGGTTTTAAGCGCTTTCACCCTGAACAATTAGTTTATGAGGCCTTGCCAGAGCTCCTCGTTCGCTCAAGAGATGAACTTAAAATTGCCCAAGCGCTGACTCGTTATGGTGTTGGCTTTTCTTACGAGAAACCATTGCTGTCATTAGACAACAAATCTTGGCGGCTCCCGGACTTCACTTTTAAAGTGAAGCGAAAAGAATATTACTGGGAACATCTTGGAATGTTGGGTGCAATAGATTATGACCAGAAACTGGAGCGAAAAAGAAAATGGTATAAAGAAAATGGCTGGCAAGACCGGTTAATAGAGACTCCCATAGAAGGCATGAGCCTTAAAGAATCTATTAAGTATATATTGGAAGACAGATTTGGAAGAAGTTGATTGAATTGTGGAAATTTTTACTCTTAGATATCAGCTTAAACAGAGTCTTAAAAGTCAAAAATATTTATCCGATATTGCAAAAAATCAAAGTAAGCAGATAAAAATACTGAAAAAATAAGTAGAGCGGATGAGTAAGAATATGCCAGAAAATATGCAGATGGAAAGGGAAAAGGTATGAAAATTGGTTCTAGTGGAATCTGGGCAGTTCTTCTAGAAACTGATAAATTGGTATCCCTTCAATGAGTTATGGGTCCATGACCCACGTGTGAACGTTTTGTGAGTAATGTTCTATTACTACACTCCACTAACCTATCAAAAATCATAAAAATAAAGTGGACATCCATTCCAATATAATGCCTCTTGTTTTTCACGTTACATCATCTCAATTTAGATATGCAACACGACTTAATCAAGAATTATCATACCATCTTCATTTTTAGTGTTTTTACAATAGTATAATCCACATTTCCTAAACATTATTGCTTTATATATGTTTCACTAAATCCTGTTCCAACGAGCGATAAAATTAATGTTGTAGAATCTACAAAGTTATAATTATACACTATAGTACTAGAACCACTTGCATCGCTTAAATAGAATTCTAACTTATTGCCATCTTTAACAGTCCAAGAACCGCTTTTTATACCAAAATATATTAGGGAACCATCACTTTCTAATGTATAAGAGTTCATTTCGTTTAAAGTAGATTTCCATGAGCCGATAAATTTATCTCTATCTGGGTGAGGTGCAATAGTATTACATCCACTCAATCCAACAGCCAAAAGCAAAACGACCATTCCAATTACAATCAGATTCATTTTCATAACCTCCCCTTACTCGTACAATTTTGTAACATTCACTTCTTTAAAAATCTATCCGCTACAACCCTGTTGTTTCAGAAGTGGGGTTTATTCTATCCCCCTAAACCCCTCAATTTCATAACCAACTTCCCAACTATCAAGATGGTTTATTCATTTTCTTTTCCGTTTCCAGAACAAAACCAATGCTGCTGCTAGGAGAATAGGTATCAATCCAAAACCAGGTGTTCCGTTTTCTTCTTTTTCCTGATAAGGTTTGACCCCCATAGTTTCATTGTATTTGTAGTCCCATTTGCCGTCACCATCTTGATCTATTAAATAATTTTGTTTTTCCAAAATGGTTAACGTCTGTTTTCCTGTTTCATTAGAGTAAAAGAAATCATATATTCCATCACTGTCAGTATCGATAAGATAACCACTCTCATTACAAAACATGATGTCAATCAGAACTGTTAAACTGGTGTTTTCAGATGTACCATTATTTTCATCCTTTGCATATGCATCAACTGTATATATGCCAAAAGCTGACCAAGTGTGAGTAATATTAACTAGGGCATTATTGTCAGTAAATTCTGTTACTGCTATGTTGGTGCTATCTCCCCAGTTAATGACATATCGGATAGTATCATTGTTTGGATCAGAAGAATTTATAGTATAGGCATATGTTATATTTTTCTTCCCGGTTTTTGGACCATGAATTGTGGGGGTTTCAGGTGGTAGATTATTGATTACAACATATGTTTTATCTTCCGCAGTTGCACCCTTGTCATCTGTGACTGCTAGGGTTACTGTGTAATTCCCAATGTTTGAGTAAATATGGTTTGGCGTCATCCCAGTTTCGGTACTATCATCGCCAAAGTTCCATTCGAACTTAGAGATGTTACCATCAGAATCGTTACTCGCTGATCCATCGAAGACCACTGGGATTCCAGCATATCCTGTGTATGGGCCACCGGCATCTGCATTTGGTTGGAGATTCGTTGGGCCTGGTGGCAGACCACCTCCAGGTCCATTTCCGCCAGAGCTTTCCTTTGTTGGAGTGCCACTTACTGAAACGGATTGATTTCCTTCATTTCCAACAATATCCACAGCTGATACATTAAACGTATAGGTGGTACCATCAGTCAAACCTGTGTACCGATAGGTTGTTGAATTATCTGATGTATTAACTGTTTGCTTTTTGTTACAATAAATACGGTAGTAGGCTATAACAGTATTATCGGATGCGGCATTCCAGCTGAGATCAAGTTTCCCATTTTTTGCATCGGTCACAGTTAACCCAGTTATATTACTAGGATTTATGTTATCGCCCCCTGGTGTAATATTTGTTAAATGCCATGCCTGTGTCCACATATAGCCGTCATATCCACTTTGATTAGTGGTGTTCACACCGGTTTTATCGTAGAGTTCCCAGTTTTCTGTGGTGTCATTCCAAAAATAAATGCCAAGGAGTTGACTTTCGTTTAAACTTGCGTTGTCTAACTCATTTCGTGTGTAAAAAATGGTAATGTTTATCGGCCAGTTTACATCAGATTCATTTTCAATAATAGTTTCATAATATTTTCCAATGGAATTAACTGATGACGTATTCACATTTGAAGGATTTCCAGAATATCTAGATATATTTACTCTTGTTGCATTTGTTGTGTTGAGTTCAACAATCATATCAAATTGTTCAGTAAGATTAATCGTGGTAACATTACCCTTATTTGTTTGATTTGTTGTCATATTTTTCATCACAATTGTTTTGTTTACAAACGAAGTAGCTCCATCATTATCTCTCACTGTTAGATTAACATAATACGAGTTAAAAATGCTATAAGAATGAGTAGTATTCTGTGTAAAACTTGTATTTCCATCACCGAGATTCCATGACCAGTTGGCAATTGATCCATCTAAATCTAATCCTGTTGCATTAAACGTTATCAATTCATTAGTAAGCGGTGTTTTTGGAGAATACGAAAAATCTACTGTTGGTGCAACATTTTCAACTAAAAGCTCAATAGAGGTTTCATTTGTATCCCCATCATCATCTGTAACATTCAACGTTACATCATATGTCCCATTATCAGCATATTGATGGGTTGGATTTTGTCGATAACTCCCATTGCCATCCCCAAAATCCCATGTCCAATTCACAATAGTTCCATCAATATCAGATGAATCATCATTAAATGTAATATTATCCATATCCGTTGGCGCTGAGGGATCATAGGTAAACTCTACATATGGTGGTGTGTTAAGAACCGTTATTTGTTTAGTCTTTGTATCCGTTGCTGTACAATTATCAATAACTGTGAGTGTTACGGTATAAGTACCATTATCAGCATAGGTATGTGTTGTATTTTTTGTATAGGAAACATTTCCATCTCCAAAAACCCATGCCCAGTCATTTACTTCTCCGTAACTATCAGTTGTGGTATCATTGAATGTTATTGTGTTTTCTGTTTTTGGTGTTAACGGCGAATAAGTAAAGTTTACATGGGGAAGCGCGTTAATAATAATATTTTTTGAAACAACACCTGTCAGATTGCTGTTATCCGTGACATTAAGAGTTACGGTGTATGTACCTGGTAAGGTGTAAGAATGTGTAATGTTGCTCTGGTTATCATTTGAGGTATTTCCATCTCCAAGATCCCATGACCTGTTTTCAATAAATCCATCATAGTCAATGGAGGTGTCATTGAGATAAACAGTTTGACCAGCAATAGGATATTGTGGTTCCCAGCTGAAATTGGCATTTGGACCCCAATAAACTGTTAATTGTTTTGAAGAGAGGTTTGTATCTCCATCGTTATCTGTTACAGTAAGTGTAACTGTAAATGTTCCATTGATATTGTATGCATGGTTTGGGTTTTGTTGGTAGCTGATGTTTCCATCACCAAATTCCCAGAACCACGATACAATGGTTCCATCCTGATCGGTTGAATGATTAGTGAAGGTAATGGTTTGGTTGACATTTGGTTGTGATGGAGTGAAAGTAAAATCGGGAATGGGTACAACATTTGAAACTGTGATTTGCCTCGCTGTGGCATTTGTTGCTCCATCATCATCGGTTACATTTAATGTAACAGAATACATACCATTATCGCCATATCGATATGTCGGATTTTGTTCTGTGGATGTGTTGCCATCTCCAAAATCCCAAGACCAGGATATTATAGATCCATCAGAATCAACCGAGTTATCGGAGAAAGTTATGGTTTGCAAGTCAGTAGGATTCGCTGGCGTATAAGTAAAATTCATAATCGGTCGGACATTAGAAACAGTAATCTCTTGGTATGTTTCATTTGTTGCCACATCGTTATCAGTCACATTCAAAAAAACAGTGTATGTTCCATCATCGCCATATTGATGGGTTGGATTTTGAAGTGAACTTGTTTCACCATCACCAAAATCCCACAACCAAGAAACAATAGATCCATCACTATCAGTTGAATCATCATTAAAGTATATCGTTTGAATATCTGTAGGATTTAACGGCGAATAGGAGAAATTAGCTGTTGGGTTAAAATTTGTTGTAAAATGGAATAGATGACTGGTGTTTATGTCTGATCCATCATCTATGATCACATTCCACCAGTATGTTGTTCCAGGCATGTTAAAATCAACACCAGTTTGAGAATAAGTCCCATTTCCCACAGTAGAGTTCGTTCCAAAAATTGACCAACTTCCACCACTGTTGCTATACCAGGTAATATTCATCTCATCGCCATCTCGGTCATTTATCGTAATGTTCATCTGTGGCATTAAGTCTATATTTGTACTTTGATTGGCCGGCTCTTCGTTTGTTATTGTCGGTATGTTTTTTGTCATCTTATTAGTACTGTCGCTTATATCTGACCATCGATGCAGACCGTTATGTGTTGTATAGCTCCATGCTTGGT
>CAYLKT010000027.1:0-9778 GCA_964384305.1 uncultured Thermoplasmatales archaeon
ATTGGACCAAAAAAGACACTTGTCTTAATCCCTACATCAGAATATTTTCTTAAAACATTTAACCTTCTATTGATGGTTGATGAATTTGGTTCAAGAAGCTTTCTTTCATCATCATTTAGTGTTGCAATACTCATCATAACTTCGGCGTTTGTAAATTTCGATATGAGATCAATATCTCTTATAACAAGATCCGACTTTGTTTGAACACATATTGGAAAATCGTGAATCAGGAGTTGTTCTAGGCAATATCTAGTTAGTTTGTACTTTTTTTCAATTGGTTGATAGGGGTCTGTGACTGTTGAAATTCCAACAACGCCCCTCCTTTTCTTTCTAAGTTCTTTTGAAAGAACGTTTGGGATGTTTGTTTTTATGTCTACAAAACCACCCCATTCACTTCTTTTAATCCTCATTATATTTGGCACATAACAATATGCACAGTTGTGTTGGCATCCTTTGTATGGATTTAGTGAATAATCAAGACCTGGCAAATTAGATTTTGAAAGAGCTGTTTTACAGGTTACTTCGTTTATTTTCATTTAGAAATCCTCAAGTCTTTTCTGATAAAGCTTGTTTTTTAGAACTGCACTATTTTTTATCCAACGCTGCAATGGAATATCCATTTTTTCAGAAATAAACATCAGTGCTTTGTCTAATGTATCAAACTTTTGATAGAGGGCTTTTAACGCCCTTCTTACACTTTCTCTCACATTCCAAACACCAATTGGCATAATGTATCCTGGATGCGCCTCACGCATGATTACTATGCCTGCTTGACGACGTTCTTTATTTAACAATTCATTTGTGGCAAGACGCGCGGAATAATAGCAACCTCCTATTTCTGCATAGGTTTTTCTTCCCTTGTAAAACTCATAACTATTAAAAATTGAGATACCGCGACCATATGGATTCCAAGTAGTATTTGGGTACCATGCCTCGATGAGTTCGTATTGCCATTCAGAAGGCATCATAAGAATTACCCATCGGTTATCAAACTGATCATGATAATAAACCCTGAATTCGTTAATCCATGGATATGTCTTGGTATTCTTCATTAAAGTTTCACCAATATTTGAATCAACAGCAGTGATGCTCCAGCGAGTGGGGACAAATTTTCTATATTTTTTAATTCCAAAAGCACCTACGCTAAAAGCTCGTTGAATTTTAGAGATTTTTACTCCACTTTTATACAAATCAAAAATAGCATCCCTTGATCTTAAATCAGTGTCATAGTATGCTTTTTCGATATGATGTTCATATTTTGGATTTGAAATATCAAATTTTTTTAACGGAGCAGAAGGGCCATGCGGCTGTGCTTCATCATAAAAAGCAATGTTGCCACGTGGTCTTTTTGAAAAAAGTGCTTCAGCAAACACACTGTTTTTTGAAAGAGCAAGTTCTTTTGTAAACTCCACAATTCTGTCGGAACTTTCAACATCATGAATGTTAACCAAGTATGTTCCACGAACAAGTTGAGAGCGAAAATCAACAATATCATCAATACTTTTATCAAGCCAAAACTCTGGAGTATCAATTATTGACGTATCCCCCATTATAGGAGGAATCATTGGTCCAATTGATACTTTTGGATAGCCAACCCTTCCAATAAAAACACTTGGAGGGGATGCCCCTTCAATTTTTAATTTGTTAATTAAAGGTTTTACTTTATCTCTTGAGTGATATTTTACAATAATTGGGCATCGAGATTTACCACACAAAAATTTGGTTCCTCTGCAAAGAGCACATACACTAGGATTTTCTTTTTCAGCAAATGGCAAGATCGCTTTTTGATTTTTCTTATTTTGCACCATTTAACCACTAGGCAGTAAACAACTTAAATATGTCCCCCAAAGATGAGTGAAACTATAATGCGCCAACACTCCAAATACTTATTTATGGGACACGATATTTCAGCATCTGTTTATTATGTCAGTTAAAGGAATTAATAGCAATAGAAAAAGATCAAGACCTGTGAAGAAAAAAAGTCCTTTTGAAAAAAAGGAAGCAAAGATAGGGGTTTTGTTAATAGTAATAATCGCAATAATTGCCGGTGTTGCAATTTACATAAATATGAATGCAGAGGAAGAAGAAAATCCAATTGCAGTTATTGATACCTCAATGGGAACATTTAAAGTTGAACTTTATCAAGATCAGATGCCAAAAACCTGTGAGAATTTTATAAAGCTTGCAAATGATGGATTCTATTCAGGGTTAGTCTTTCATCGAGTTGCTAATTTAATCCCCAATGAACCGGAAACACATATTATCCAAAGTGGTGGGTTTACTGCTGACGGCACTCACAAGGAAAGCCCATATGGATCAATAGACCTTGAGACTAGTAGTGATGTGCAGCATGTTGACGGTGCAATATCTATGGCACGGCTAGGTAATGACATTAACAGTGCCACCAGTCAGTTTTTTATATGCGATGGTGAACAATCATTTTTAAATGATGATTATGCTGCATTTGGCGTAGTAATTGAAGGAATGGATGTTGTACGATCGATCGCTAACATTGAAACAACAACAAAAAACAGTATGGGCAACTGGCCGATAGACGACGTAATAATAAACAGCATAATAATAGAAAATTAAAGGAGGCATAAAATGGCAAATAAAATTGCAGAATTTAACACAAATATGGGGAATTTTAAAGTCGAACTATATGCTAGTAAAGCACCAATCACCGTTGGAAATTTTATGAAATTAGTGGATAAGGGATTCTACAATGGATTGATTTTTCATAGAGTGATAGACGGTTTTATGATACAAAGCGGATGCCCACACGCAACTGGTCGAGGCGGACCTGGTTGGACAATACGTGATGAATTTCATCTGGATTTAAAACATGACGATAAGGGCACCCTTTCAATGGCCAATGCTGGACCGAATACCGGTGGCTCTCAGTTTTTCATAACGGTTGCACCAGCTCCATGGCTTGACAAGCATCATTCAATTTTTGGAAAAGTAATAGAAAACTATGAAGTTGTTGAAACAATATCCAAAGTTGATAAGGACAGAATGGATAAACCTCTGAAAGATATTGTAATTAACAGCATAACAATGAAATAAGGGATTTTCATGACGATTCTCTCCGATTTAGACATCAAAAATAAAATGGGAAACAATGAGCTTGGAATAGAACCATTTAATGAAAAAAATCTAACTCCAAATGGTTACGATCTGAGTGTTGACGAAGTGTATATTAGGAAAACTGATGATCACATAAAGGAAGGCATGGCAACTATCCCCCCAATGACATGGTTCGCAATAAGTACCAAAGAATTTGTAAAAATGGGTCCAAAGATAACATCACAGTTATGGATACGATCTAGTTATGCCCGTAAAGGTGTTATGGCCAGTTTTGGAAAGGTAGATGCAGGTTTTCATGGAAACCTTACAATCAGTTGTTTCAATAGTAATGATGAACCTCTAGAAATCCCAATAGGAGATCGTTTTTGTCAAATAGTATTTGAAAATCTTTCTTCTGTACCATCTGAACTTTATGATAAAAAATCAGGTAATTACCAGAATCAGCGTGGAATAAAACTATAGTATTTTCCTTGCAAAAGTAAGATAACCTGTGTGTCCTAGCATGTCAAAGCTTGGCCGCATGCCATTCTCTGATACAACCATTTCTCTTTGTATATTTTCCATTGTTTTTATTTCAATAAACTTTTGTTTTTTAATTTCTAGTATTGTATTTTCCACCTGACTTGAAAGAGGAGAATAAGTGCAGAGATACCCACCTGGTTTAAGTGCTTTATATGCATGATTTATTGCATCCCAAGGGTTTGGCATATCAAGAATTATTGCGTCAAGATTCTCTTCATCAATTCCTGTTGTTATATCTTTTAATTTTGTTTCTACAAATTCTTCAAGATTTGCCGTTTTTATGTTTTTCATTGCATGCTCTATAAAATCCTCTCTTTTATCATATGAAATTACTTTCCCATTGGGTGCCACGGCAGTCGCAAGTGTCGTTGTAAGTGAACCCGAACCAATACCGGCCTCCAAGACCATACAACCAGATTCAATTGAACAGTTCATAATAATGTGTGCGGCATCTCGTGGCAAAATGATTTGTGCTTTTCGTTTTAGGGCCTGTAATTTGTCCTGAAGAGACGGTTTTAAAATCCAAAATTTTTTGTTTCCAATTTCAATTTGTTTACCACATTCCGCCCCTATAAAAGTAGTTGGATCTATTACACCTATGCCCTTATATTTATCCACTTTCCAACTCGTATTAATCAAATATTTTCTATATTTTTCATCTATAAGAACTACAGTTTCATCTTTTTTAACTTTGGTCATTATATCACTTTATATCGATAATTGATCCGAAACTCATATCTTCAATTTCTAGCTGATCAAGCCACTTTTCTCTACATTCACAATTTAGATTATCAAACGCACTTATATCTTGACCGAGAGTAAAGTTTGTAATTGCATTCAAATAATTTTTATCACATGATCTACAATTATGCGCGCCTCTTATGCCACCTCCACCTGCAACATCGCATTTAATATAGAGATTTGGGGCTATTTTTTTTGCTTCTTTCAAAATTTTAACAACAGAAAAAAGCCAAGAAGGGCGATATTGCTTCCTTTTCCAAAGATAATCTACAAGCGTATTTCTTTGGATGTTTGTTGGATTAAAAGAAATCGTATCCGTCAAATCTTTTATTTTTTCAACTGTTTCAATTGCATCATCAATTGACTTTTTTTCAGAAAGAAATGGAGGTTTTATCAAAACGTATGTTTTCAGTTTAAAATCAAATTTTTTCAAATTTTCAGCAGCTATTTTATAGTCCTCAAATGTGAGTCCTTTGTTCAAACACCGTTCTCTAATAAGATCGTTTGCAGTTTCAAGACCGATACCCACTTCAAATGTTTTTTCTCCAAATATTTTTTTTATTTCTCTTAGTTTTTCTTTTGTGACATATTCTGATCTTGATTCAACTGAAACTTTATCTGCCGTTTCCAAGAGTTTTTTAAAAATTGTATTTCTTACGTTTGGACTAACTTCTTTATCATCAAGAAAACTACCTGATGTAAAAATTTTTACAAATTTTTCCCCAGAATATGAGTCTAAGACCTTATCAAATTGCAAAAGCAAATCTTCATCTGTAATTTCATCCCACAAACTATCATTAAAATAACCGCACATGGTACATCCAGAACTAAGCGCCCAAGAACACCCTCTAGTTCTAAAAATAATTACAAAAGCATCAACTAATTTCCCATCCATAAGATCTTTTTCAGGCCAGCATCTAACAGGCTTTTTTGGATCTTGTATCTTTGGTTTGAAATCTTTTTTGAGTTCCCTGCAGAACTTTGCTAACTCATTCATTCTAGTTACGCTTATTCTTCTTACTGTATTTAAAGATTAAAATTACCCCAATGAGTGAAATAACAAATACTGCCATTTCAAATCCAGGTACTTGTATATCGATTGGACTTGGCAATGTAATTTGTGGTGCAGGTTCCCCACCTATTTCTGGCACATCGCTGACATTGAAATAATATGTGCCACTGTCAACAATTGTATTGTTATACTTTATACCCGAGTTTTCAAAATAATGAATAATTTCTCCATATGCTTTTACTGTAACATTGGTACCTCTTGACCAACCTTCTATTTTAGGAGATGTTATATAGTAGTCTCCATCTTTTGTCACATTAATTTCTTTGCCACCATCTATCTTGTAGTAGAATCTACTAACATCTGGCTTGACATCAAATTTAATACTAGTGGTGTAAGTCACTTCAGCACCCTGCTGTTCATTTGCACTTGCTGGCTCTGGTAATTTTATTGTATTATCGCTGTATGTAAAAGAGCCGGTTCTTTCTGTTGAATGCTTGTTGACATCTGTGACATTAAGCGTGTACGTGTATGTATCAGATTCGCCTGTCAAATTATCAGGGCTTGGATATTCATATATGAGAGCATTATTCTCGTATGTATAATCATTAGGTGAAAGATGGGTACTCATACCATCTGGCGAAACTATAGTAAAATCAATGCTTTCTATACCCACATTATCAGAAATACTTGCAATGATTTTTACAGTGCCACCGAGTTCTTGCATAGTCGGCAAAGTCACAACATCAACTTTTGGTGCCTCGTCGTCATAAAACGGCGGGTTTACTAACACTATAAAGACTAAAAGCCATGTAAAAAAATAAGTTGCATATGAGGAAAGCCATCCTTTTTTACCGAAATCAGTTAAATCAATATTGAGCCTTATAAAAAGATATTTCAAAAATGTTGAATTCATAACTGCAACAAGCAAAACTAATTCCCATCTAAGAAAATGCCCACTTAAAAGAGTCCAAAATGCAAAACAAATTATTGCCATTACTAGGCCAAGTAAAAACGATAGAAATGTAGTTTTGATGTTTCTCCGTTCCTTTTTTAAGAATTTTTCTTCATCAAACTTAGGGAACTTAAAATCAGTTTCACTCTCCTCATCCTTTTCTTTCCTTCGTTTCGCCATTACTGCTGGGATACAATTCTTGTATAAATGCTTTTCTCATTGCTGGTTTTTAGGGATGCTTTCTTGTTGTTCTACCAAAAAAATATCAAGTCTTGCCTACAATTTTTTCAGCGACAGAGATACATGCTAGAAAATCATCAAGAGTATGAATTAAAGAAGAAATCGACTTGCTTTCAATACGCGCCTCAAGTGTATTTTCTCTTACCAAAGATTTCACAAAATTAAAATCATCGACTTCAATTGATTTCAATACATTCTGAGCCTTTTTTTGATCATCATATCTAATCACAACAGTACATGATGCATTCATAATTGTCCCTCTAGTTGACTTGATATTATTTCATCAACCTTTTCCAAGAATTCTTGCTCTTTTTCAACGTTAATTGTCGCACCTGATGCTATTGCATGACCACCACCATTGCCATCAAGAGCTTTTGCAACTTCTTTCATTGCAATGCCTAAATCAAGCCCTTTTTTTACAAGCTCTTGATTTCCACGACAAGATATGTGTATTTCATTATCTTTTTTTACAATAGAAATTAAGGGTTTTTTATTGTCAAAAATGAAGTTTGCTGCAATACCTGCAATAACCCCGCCAAGTGATGATTCTCTAGAATAAAAATATCTGAATGCTTTTTTGTCTAACGCACCTTCGTTTTCCAGCTTTAAAAGTTCTTCAAGGACTTCCTGTTTGTAACTTTTTTCAAGATTTATTGCCGCTTTTAAAGACTCTTCATCTCCAAAACAAACAGAAAGCGCAAGACCCCTGTTTCCGCTCTTACCACACGAATCCAGTATATCTGCAAAACTTTCTAATTCAAACGGCAAGTTATCTGAGTAGTATCTGCCTCTTATGACTGTGTCTAGAATATTTTTTTCGCATCCTTTTTTTATTAATTTGAAAAGTAAAAACGACCGGAGTTTTTTTCTTTTAGCCTCACCAATATCTTCCAGTTTTTTACTTCCGTCAATTTCTAGTTTTTTTAATAAATCAGTTATCCCTTTTTTGTTTCCTGAAATTCCAGAATAATAAGGCTCTATAGAGTAATAAAGTGCATCAGCTATTGTACTTCCATTTAATTTCATGTCAACTTTCTTTTCTAAAACGCCTTTCTCAAGTGCTTCATCAAGAATTTCTTTGTTGTAACCGCGAATTCCACCTATGTATTGTTTATCACCTGTTGCGCCCACCAGTGCAAGTGACACAAGATCAACATTGTTTGGATCAAGTGCTTTTGCAACACTGTAACTGAGTGTTGCACCACACGCTTCGTAGTTACCATTAATGCCACATAGATTTGCATTGATCTGAAGAATGTCGGCATTAGTTTTTTCTTTGACATATTGGTGATGATCGATAATGATCACCTTACAATCCATCTGTTCAATAAATTCTATCTGGCCGCTGCCCATATCTGTGAAAATAATTAATTCATTTCCTTCTTTTTTAACGCGTTCCAGACCTTGGATAAATGGGTTTCGCATAAGTGTTGCATGAAAATTGTAACCTGCGCGATGTAAAGCCTCAGACATTATTGCTGCAGCAGTTATTCCATCAGCATCATAATGAGAGATGATTCTAACCTTTGTCTCTTTTGGACACGACAAAATTATTTTTGCAGCTTCTTTGCTAAGCTCTTGTAAATCATCATACATTTTTAAAAGTGAAAGTAACACTATCTAAAAAAGATAGTGGAATTTAATCAAACATAAGTTTTGCTTGCTCTGGATTGTACTTCCATCCTTCTGGAAGCTTATCTCTTGAATGATAATACTTAGCAAGACGTCGTATTTTCGACTCAGTTAGATGTAAACTTCTTTTGTTGTGCAAATCTTTTTTGTTTGTTTCAAGATGTTTTCTTAGTTGTAACGCAGAACCTATCAGATTCCTCATATCTTCAGGAATTTCGGGTTTTAAGCCGTTGCTCTCAAGTATTTTAGTAATCTTTTTTCCAGTTGCAAGCTTTACATCAGGAACAGCATATTGGTCTCTTAAAACAAGGCCAATTTCACTTGTGGATTTCCCTCTTTTTGAAAGTTCAATAACTCTGGATTCTACTTCTCTAGTATTTAGTGCACTCCAGTCAGGATGCTTTTCTCTACCAAACATTTTTGTAGATCCTGATTTTCCTTTTCTTCTTGCATGCATTCGTGCCATAATCTTTACTCCGTATCTATAGGGTATGTCCAGAATAAGCTTTTAATATATAAAGCTAAAGGTTAGAGGCAGTTCCTCCGAAAGTAGACTTTGAAATGACGAGTTCTTACAAAAATCTATTATCAAGATGTTTTTCTGGAAGGAAATCTATGACAAAAATGAGGTAGAAGGTCGATAATTCCTTAAAATCAGTAAAAAAATAGGATAGAACTATACTCAACTCTAAACAGAAAATGGAATAAGAACCTGTTTATCATATCTGTTATCCTCCTCCTGGATCGGTAGTATACAATATAGTTCCAAAGAGTTTGGAAGTAACCAAGTGATCTTCTTTAACAAATCCAAACAAGGCAAGCCAAATAAGGATATCAGCAAGTATCCATAGATTGTACAAAAGCACTGAGAACATGAAATAAAATAATCGTATCAGGTAATTCTTTGATGTTGTCTTAGGTAGATACGAATGTTTCTTTATTCTATATGAAGTTTCTACTCCCCATCTTTTTCCATATAAATCGAATAATCTCTCAGCTAGATTTACATCATTTTCATTGTATTCTTCGTTGGTTGCAAATGCTCTTTTGACTTTCTTTCCATCCTCAAGTTCGTCCTCTACAATTACTAGGTTGAATGTGATATCTTTCATTTCAAAATCTGTAATTACACTTGGTGCAGGTACAATTTCCAATATTTCTTTTACTGTAGAGATCTTTGTAGCAGGCATCAAATACTTAAGATGAAACCGTTGGAATACTTTTATAGCATTTGAATCAAAGAACCCCCGGTCAACATATACTCGTCTTATCTTAATCCGCTGCAAAGCATATCTAAGCAGTTTGGTTAGGATTTGTTCTTTGTTGTCAAATGGTCCAACAGGCAATGCAAGTAGTGTAAATCGTTTACCTGCCTCAACTATGTTTATTGTTGCAAACTTGTAACATTTTGTTGTTCCTCGATCTGGTTCTTTACCAACAACCATAGGGCTACTTCGATCACCATAATAGTACCATTCAGTAAAGTCAATAGCAACATCATATCTCTTGTTTATTTCAAAGATATTAGCCTGTTTTGTTATCTGCCAGACAATTTCAAAAAGGGTGGTAAACATCTTATGAAGTTGTTT
>CAYLKT010000028.1:0-9586 GCA_964384305.1 uncultured Thermoplasmatales archaeon
TTCTGAAATACATGAAATACTCTTTTCCTTCATCCATCATATCCCAATCTTCGTTTGAAAGGTTCCAGTCAAAAGAATGTTTATTTTCGCTTAGATTTTTTCCAAGAACAATCCATTGATTCATCCCATAGAAATTTAATCTATACTCTGCACTCTCAAGTATATAGTCATCTGTAAAATCTATTGAAAACTTGGGGATTTTATTCACTCTGCATTCCCCAAACTCTGGTTTTTCTGGATTGTTCATATCAAAAGTAAACGAAATTGCTGCCTGTTTTTCTTTATCTTCAACGTTCCCCGCATGATCTGTTGCGATAACACAAAACTCATACTCTCCACTAATTGCTTTTTTAAACTCCCAACTATATGGTGAAGAGACTTTTCCATATTCTAACCAGGTATCATCGTTTTTGAGTTTGTAATAAAGAGTTACAAGGTTCACCCCACTGACATTTCCAGATACTTTATCAATCGCACTTGCTTCTATCGTTACAGGATCATTGTATTTTTCTTCAAAGTCGTCTGTGTTTTTTATATTTGAAACTGGTTTTTCCGTATCTAATTTAAAAGTTTTTGAAATAGTTGTTTCATATCCTGCAAGATCACTTATCGAGATTGTTATGCTTCTTAAAATTGAGATGTCACCAGAATTTTCAAATTTGGATGTATCTGCTGTAATTGTTTGATTTGAGATAGTTCCTTTTTCTCCAGTGCAGTTTGCACTTATCCAATTAGATGTTACTTCATCTCCATTATCATTTTCGTATGAAATCTTATATCTTGTAAAATCTACATCCAGTCCAGGCATTGTGTCATAAGCTTTGACTGTGCAAATCGGAGTATTTGTATTGATCCAACCATCTGGACTTGGTTTGAATGTATCTCCTCTTAATACTGGTTGGTTATTATCTTTCCATGTAACGCTCCAGCTGTCAAGCTCTGGATTTTCTGTATTGTTTTCTCGTGAAAAATTTGCTGCAAGTCTTATCGTTCGAGTATTTAGAACTGACGAGTCAGAAATATCTGCTTTATTTGTTATATTGTCTATTAGAATGTTAAAACCAGAATCAAGGATGCTGAATCTAATTGCCCCTTCTGAATTATTTACTGCTCTAAATTCATCCCACCATTTGTCGTACGGAATGTTTATTGGAAATGATACAACTCTTCCAACTTGGTCTGGTGTGTAGTTTCCGGTTGCATTAATAGTTCCATTTGAAACTTCTACCCTTGAAAGAATGTCTATTCTCAAATCGGTGTTAAACTCATCTATAAATTTGTTGTCTGAGGTGTGCCAAGTTGCACCCCAACTATCCAATCGCGGTGAATCCGATGGCTTTGATGAGATTAATGTTGCATTTAGTTTGATGCTTTCATAAAAGCCAGCTAAAGGTGAAAGATCTAGAGGACTTGTTGTGAAACCTTCAGAGTTGCCTGGCAAATAGCTATCATCTATTAGTTCTCCATGTTTATCAAGTATTTGTATTTTGACTGAAGTAATCTCGTTTGCTTCCGGACCCTGCCAAACGACACTTTCCCATCGTCCAAGGTCGTCAGGTTTTATTTCATTTGACGTTACGTAACCTTTATCGATATAGCCATAAACTGAAGTATCTGCAGTTATTTTGATATAATCTGTTTTTATAATACTAGTCTTAAATAGGTTTTCAGGAACCCCTACAACTAAAATATCAATATTTCCATCGTTACTGACATATTGAGTATCATTCGTAGTTATGCAAATATCTCCATCTGGATTTAAACCAATGTCGGAATAAGAACTAAGTTCTGCTATCTCTTCATAAAAGCCAACTTTTTGAATAATGGGAATTAGATATCTCCAGGCATACATTTTAACTGATTTTATGTTTGCATCGCCGCTGTTATTACCATAAAACCACGACAATTTAAAAGTCTCAATATCTGATGGACTGAGTCTTGTGTTAAATGTAAAATGATGAGCTGGTAAAAAAGAGAGTAACATAACCTTTGATGAAGTTTCAATAACATTGCCATCTAATTTCTTTAATTTGTTGCCGTCAATTTTTGTTTCGTTTTTAAGATTTTTCATAGATAGTACTGTGTTTAACATGTCAAGTTTGATTAGGGCATCTGATTCCCATGCCATGTGTTCCTGCCAATCACCAAAATCATAATTATGGGTTTTTGTAAGATTTAATTTAAATCCTTCATTGGAATAGTTACAATGTTGTGTTTTTGAAACCCCTGAAAGATCTACAAAATCATCGAACCATGTACCATCGTCATCGTTTTGAGCAGGGGTTGAACATACCGTTGCAAAAATATTTAAACTCGTGAGCAAAATTGAAATAACAAATAATGTAGCATACTTTCGTCTAAGCAGATTTGTCTTCATAGGTCGTTCCCCATATCTTTACTTTAATCTCTTATTTATTATATAAAAGTTGAGTATTGTTTATGGTATATATATTTTATCACTCTGCTTTTAGAATAATTTGTATGTCCATTACATTTGTACCTGTTGGACCAGTAATTAATAAGTCATCTAACTTTTGAAAAAAGCCATATGAGTCATTATTTTTTAAAAATGCATCTGAATTCAGATGTTTATCAATTGCTTTTTCTTTTGTAAAACAATCGGCAATTGCCCCTGCAGATTTGCTATTTCCATCAATTCCATCTGTTGCAAATGAAGCAAAAACTAAATTTGAACCATGCAATCTGTCAATTCCCGCAAGAATCATCTCTTGATTTCTTCCGCCTTGTCCATTTCCCGTTATTGTTACTGTAGTTTCACCGCCTGAGATAAAAGCATAGTTTTTTTTGCCAGGTTTAGTAAATTCTTTTGCTTTTGATGCAAGGTACACTCCAGTATCTTTTGCTTTTCCAGTCATTAACGTGGTGAGGATCATTGAGTCGTAGCCAAGATTTTTTGCCTTAATTTTTGCAGCGTTGCATGCTATTTCATTATTTGCAATAACAAAGTTGCTAACTTTTTCAAAGATCGGATTATTTATTTTTAAAGTTTCAGAGATGTTTCTTCTTGTTCCTTTCTCTAAGATTTCCATAACACTTTTTGGAATCTCATCAGACAAATCATACTTATTTAGGATGTTTTTAGCATCTTTATATGTTGTAGAATCTGGATACGTAGGTCCAGATGCAATAAATTCCAAAGGATCGCCGACAATGTCAGATATTATCAACGAAACAACTTTGCATTTGACATTTTTAATAAGTTGACCGCCCTTTACAAAAGAGAGATGTTTTCGAACGGTATTTATTTCGTTTATATCGGCGCCCGATCTCAATAAAAGATCGGTTGTTTTTTGCATGACTTTGAGGTCTGTTCTGGGCTTACATAGCAATGCTGAACCTCCGCCCGATATTACTACAATTAAAAGATCACTTTCTTTGCAATTTTCAACGATTTGAATAATTTTTTCTGTACCTTTGATGCTCATTTTATTTGGAATTGGATGTCCGCCAGTAATTGTTTGAATTTTTTCGTTTTCAACAACGCTATTTGCATTGTTTGTAATAACAATGCCTTTCTTTATTTCAATGATGTTGCATATGGCTTGAGCCATTCTAACGCTTGCTTTTCCAAAACCAACCAGATAAACATTTTCAAAATTCGTTGTATCTATTTTCCACTCATCAAAAAGGATTTTTTTACCTTGAACTATTGTTTTAACGATTTTGTATGGGTCAACAGAATCAAGTGCAGAAGCCAATATTTCTAAAGCATCTCCCCTTAATTTTTTTAATATGCCGTTTCTTCCATTTTCTATTATTTCCTTCTGATTTTTAAACAACATATGATTACTTACCAAATTGAAGTTGCTTCATTAAGCCTCTTCTCATCTTCCTATTGCTTGTAACTCCTTTCATCATCCGTTTCATCATATTATAATATTTAACTAACTCCTTTACGTTCTTATTTTCTACGCCTGCCCCTCTTGCTATTCGTTTCATTCTAGATGCCCTAATTAATTGAGGATTTTCCATTTCCTCATCGGTCATTGAGTCCATTATGACTTTGAAAGTCTTGAATTTATTTTCTTGTTCAGACATATCAACATCTTTTGCTCTACCTGCAAGTCCCCTTGGAAGCATTTCAGCAACCTTGCTTAATGAGCCCATGCCAGACATCATATCTAACTGTTCGTACATGTCATGCAACGTAAATTTTCCAGACATTATTCTCTTAGCAGTTTGTTCTGCATTTTTCCCTTTTAAACTTTCTTGGGCCTTTTCAAGAAGGGATTTTATATCTCCCATCCCAAGAAGACGTGAAATGAAGCCTGCAGGGTCAAACTTTTCAAAATCTGTTGAATGTTCTCCAGTACCAATGAATACAATAGGCGCACCTACTTCTGCTGCAGCACTTAACGCTCCACCGCCTTTTGCAGTACCGTCAAGCTTTGTCAAGACAATGCCGGTTATATTTATGGCCTCATTGAATGCTTTTGCCTGTGGGCCTGCCTGTTGGCCTACTGCAGCATCCATAACAAGCAATTTTTCATCAGGATTGGTAACCTTAAAAATTTCCTTCATTTCTTCTATCAAGTCATCTTCAAGTTTGTGTCTACCGGCAGTATCAACAATTATTACATCTGCAGATCTTTTGAATTTATTCAATCCGTCTTTTACAACTCTTACTGCATCTTTTTCGTTTTTATTTCCATAGAATGGAACCTTTACTTGTTCAGAAAGTTGCTTTAACTGTTCGTATGCTGCAGGTCTATGAACATCTCCTGCGATAAGTGCAGGTCGTAATCCTTTCTTTTTAAAATATCGTGCTAGTTTTCCACAAGTTGTTGTCTTACCTTGTCCATAAAGGCCAACCATCATAATGACTTGTTTTTTGGTGGGGAGTTCTCGTGGATCGCCAAGAATATTTACTAGCTCTTCATAAACAATATGAATAACATACTCTCTGTTACTCATTCCCGCAAGCGGTTTTTCGGTAAGGGCTCTTTTTTCAATTTTCTTTGAAAGTTCCAGGACAAGTTTTACGTTTACATCTGCCTGTAAAAGCGCTCTTTGTATGTCTCTGACTATTTCTTTTATCAACTTAGAATCAATTGTAATTGCATTTGCTATCTTTCTTAGCGTTCCCTTTAAGGAATCGCCTAAATCTTCGAGTACCATTCTAATTCTGAATCACGAAATGTAAAAAGAGGCATTAAAAGGTATCGCCAACTAGTAAACTTCTTCCTTTATAGCATCGGTATCTTTTTGCTCTGTTAGCTTCTTATAGTTTTTCAGCCTTTCTCAATTCTTTTACAATATCAGGTTCATCCTTCAAAGAACCATCTCCAAAAATTTAAAATGCAAACAAAGCTTACATACAAATTGGATGATAGGAAGAGAAACAGCATTTGCCTTACTTAAAAAATACTTAAGAGCGGACAATCTTATAAAACATTCACTTGCTGTAGAGGCAATAATGAAGGAATTCGCAAAAAAACTCCAAAAAGATGAGAAACTTTGGGCCGTAACAGGATTACTTCATGATCTTGATTACGAATATACCGAACGGGATCCTGCTCAGCATACTACTGTAAGTGCTCAGATATTAGATGGAATTCTCCCTGAAAAAAGCATAAATGCCATTAAGGCACACAACTATATGCATACTGATTATGTTCCAACAACTTCTATTGATAAAGCACTTATTGCCGCAGATGCAGTTTCGGGGCTTATAATTGCAACAGCACTCGTAATGCCATCAAAAAAACTTTCTGATGTAAGAGTAGAAACACTAATACATAAATTTAATGACAATTCTTTTGCAAAAGGTTGTAATAGAAAAAGAATAGAATTGTGTGAAGATATTGGTGTGAGCCTAGACGACTTTCTTGCTTTAGCTCTAAATGCATTACAAAATATTTCCGATGAACTTGCTTTGTAATGCTTTTTTATAGTAACATTTTAATAATGACAAGCCACTCCACCAGCTATTAGAGAGTTTGTGATCCCGTGTATAATCGAAATAACGATGGCGAAGAATATGTTAGACTACGTTTACCCAATAGAAACAAGAATGAACTTTTTGCTATAGCTGATAGGCTAATGGGCGGCTCTAGAATTAATGTTGTTTGTGCAGATGGAAAATCAAGAATGGCACGAATCCCTGGTAGAATGAAAAGGAGATATAGAGTTAGAGCAGGAGATTTAATCCTGATACAACCATGGGACATACAAGACGAAAAAGCAGATGTTATTTACAGATATACTCGAACCCAGGCTGTTGTTTTAAGCAGAAGAAGGTTGATTCCTGAGGCAATTGATGTCTTCTGAACGTTTTTTGAATGATAGGCAACTTAAAAAGTTAGATGTTCAGCTCCAGAACATAATTAGTAGAAATGGTACTGATCGAAAAACACTTGATGAAGTATTTGATAAAACAACGCTTCGTACACTTGAAAAATTGATTTCTGACAAGGTTATAGATATTGTTGATTTTCCGATATCAACTGGAAAAGAGGGAAATGTATTTCGTGCAGTGACTCCAGATAAAAAACTTGTTGCTATTAAGATATATCGAACGTCTAATGCTACTTTTAAACACATATCAAACTATATAATTGGAGATCCTCGTTTCAAATCGATGAGCAATACAAAACGAGGTATAATCTATACCTGGACAAAAAAAGAATTTAAAAATTTGGAAAGACTGCGAAATATAGGTATAAATGCTCCAAAAGCAATTTGTTTTATAAAGAATGTTTTGGTGATGGAATATATTGGCACCAAGGACAAACCAGCACCTCTATTAAAAGACGTTAAATTAGAAAATCCCCAGGAGATATTTGATACAATTATTGAGTTCGTTGGTAAAATGTACAAAAAGGCAAAGTTGGTTCATGCAGATCTTAGTGCGTTCAATATACTGATGCATGATAATCAACCATATTTTATAGATTTAGGGCAAGCTCTTTTACTGGAGCATCCACGTTCAGATGAGTTTTTAAGACGGGACATATACAACATAGTAAGTTATTTTAGTAAGTTCGGCATCCAGAAAAGCAAATCTGCTATCTATAAAGATATAACAGGACAGTCGTGGTAGGTCATGAAATACTTGAAAATTCCAATGGAACGAGTTGGTGCACTCATTGGACACAAGGGCGAAACGAAAAAACTTTTTGAAGAAAAAACAGGGGTAAAACTAGATATCGATTCTAAGACAGGTGAAGTGTCTGTTGATGATCATGATGTCAAGGATCCATTGGTGACTATCAAAATTGAAAATATTATAAAAGCAGTAGGGCGTGGTTTTTCGCCAGAGAATGCAATGATGTTACTTGATGATTCTGCAGATTTTTTTGTTTTTGATATTCACGATTATGCCGGAAAAAAGGAGTCACATGTCCGTAGGCAAAAAAGTAGGGTTATTGGGCGTGAAGGTAAAACCAAACAAGTTTTAGAAGGACTTACTGATTCAAAAATTAGTGTTCATGGGCACACAGTAAGTGTTATCTCAGATGCTACGAAGATGAACATTTTGAAGAAAAGTATCGATATGCTTCTCACAGGTAGTAAACATGCAACTGTCTATCATTTTGTTGAAGCTCAGATGAGGGCACTTCGACGTGAAGAAAAAATGGGCTTTTGAAAGAAGGACAATCTTTTAAAAGGGCAGTCTATTTCGTTGTGCTGGCCAAAATGATTTATTTGGATTCTGCCGTCCTAGCTCAGTTGGTGGAGCACTCGGCTGTTAACCGAGCGGTCGCCGGTTCGAGTCCGGCGGACGGCGTATATTTCTCAATAAAGAAAATAACGTTCTGCTAAAATGCTTTCACTAGTAAGATGACAATTAAGTTCTTTAACTTGTTATTTAACAAAGATAAGAATGAAACTTATGGTTGAAATGATACAATACATAGTAAAAAGAGATGAATGACAATGAAATATGAACCTATGAAAACAAAAAAGATCCAACTGAATAAGCAGTATAAATTGAAAAACGAAAATAACGAGATGAGATTGGGTTACGAAGAAGGAGTAAAAGATTCGTTTGACTCTTTTGCCTCGTATGTTGATTTTTATAAGAGGTATAAAGGTAATGTTAAACTGTTAATGAATGAACACAAAAGCTCCTGGAAAGAGTGGGTAAACTATTTTGAGACTCAAACAAATATCGATAAATCAAACTATGCAGGGAGATACAACGAATGGCTTTTTGATTATATTTTTACAGATATTGATGATGCATCAATGAGTTTTTTGAAGTTGTAAATCTACAAAATTTATATAAGAAGTAATTTGTATGCGGTGCACTATGGTCGAAAAAGGATCTAGACAAAAAAAGAACAGTTTACCATATACGTTTGAAGATGCGATGAAGGTTGCAGATGAAGTATTAAAGTTTGGAAAAGAAAAAAACTACAATCTTGGTGCATTTGTTCATGGGCTCATCTTTGCTCTTGAATACACTGAGCATTCATATAAGATCCCTCCACAACAAATTGCAGGAATAAAAAGAGATTGCAGGAAATACTTTAAACAGATTGACAACATTGCTCAAGACACGCAAAAATCAAAATAATATTCTTAGTTTTATAAAATAATTTTTTCATTGAATTAATCATTAGATGTGCAGGTGATAATGCATCCATAAATTATATAAAAAGAAAATTGATTTTTATTTCGGAAGCAAGTATTGGATGCCCTACTGATAAAGGGAATGGTGAAGAAGATGGGATGTGAATTCAAGACTAATGTAAAGTTGGATTATATTCAAGATTTTGAGATGATGTTTGAGCGGATGAAAGTGCATCGCCCGAGAGAAGCCGCTGTTTATTATGCAACGCTTGTTATCGATTGCCCAAAGGAATTTTCAGAATTTTTAAAAGTTGCGGAAGAGCTTGCAAATATAACAAGAAGACCTCTTGAAACTGGTAGAACTTCGCTTTTTAAAGCAGGCATCATAGCAAAGGTTTTATTTTCAAATGAGGCTGACGAGGATTTTGGCAGAGAAAGTTATCTTCCTGTGCACCCTCGAGCAATGTGGGAAGATATAAAAGATGATCTTAAAAATTTCATAGCAAGTGACACTTATATAAGCATTGAAAATCGATTGACGGACTATGGAAGTTATTATGTTGCTAATTTTGAAAAATATGGAGTTAAATTGAAGAGACATGGAAATGTAACTCTCCAATATAGTGGAAAATGGATTTTGTATAATGTTTTGAATAACTGTCTTGAAAAGAAAAATAATCTTAAGATGCAAATTGGCGGTGAAAGATTCTTTGATGAACCATTTGTAAAATATTTCAAAAAGTTTTTAGATCTTGATACTAAAGTTCAACTTATTATAGATGCAAAGACGAATAAGGCTACCGTAAAAGCGCTTAAAAAAACATATGGAGATAACCTTGATGTTAGGTGTTTCTCAGAAGATGTTTCAGGCACAATGCGGAACTATGTTTTTGGTAAAGAACTGGCAGTAAACGGAATTAAGATCCTGCTTGGACCAAGTGATGAACCATCATACGTTGGAACTGCGTATGTAAACCTTGATGACATTGAATTGTTAGATGAAAAATTCAATAATTTGTGGCACATGGCAAAGCCACTAAATTAAAAT
>CAYLKT010000029.1:0-9517 GCA_964384305.1 uncultured Thermoplasmatales archaeon
AGGGACTCTAGTTCTTTGAACCTTGCTTGACATGTCTCGATATGAGATTGTTTTCTAAAACATCTGTATCGCTTTTTGGTAATAAACAGCATCGTTACCCAATTATTTCGGGTGTCACCCGAAATCTTTTTAGAGCCTCCGCCACTCACATCTTTCATAATGACATTTTCTCCTGTCACACCTTTATAGGGCACACCCTAAGCAGTGTGCCGCGTGCGACAAAAAAATAGAATGTTGTAGGTATCTAAAAAAGAAGGGGACTTTTCATCTGCGGGCCTTCGGTTTCACTTCAAATCTTGCAGTGTTCCCAGCCTAAACAATAAAAACGTGAAACGAAAACATATAAAAACTTCAGGAGTTACCGGTATCAATTATGAGATGAAATGATGGGTAAATTAATGAAAGAGTTTGGAAAAATTGCTACATTAACAATCACATTTGCTGTAGGAAATTTTATTCCAAAATCAAAAAAAATCATCGTATTTTCCTCTAGAGCAGGGAATAACTATTTAGGCAATGCAGGAGCATTATATGAATATCTAAAAAAAGATAAGTATTTTGAATGCTACTATTTTTTTAGAGATAAAAAAAGGGCGATGGAATATTCTAACAGATTGAAGGACAAAAATATTCTCTATGTGCATACTCTGCGCTCTATTCTTATAATTTTAAGAGCCAAAACGGTTATTCTTACTCATGGACTTGGTGATTATCTAGGTATATTTTTAAATCCATTAACTCAAAATGTAATTCAAACATGGCATGGCCTTCCATCTGTTAAAGGTGGTTTTTTAATGCCTTCTACAAGTAAAAAGGAGTTACGTCGATCTTATCACGAAGCGAAAAAGTATACTGCATTTTTGGCTTCCTCCGATTTGACTAAATATATTTTTTGCTCACGTTATTATCTAGATCCGCGAAAAATAGCTATTACGGGGTGTCCAAGGAATGATACTCTATATCATAAACAAAAAAAGAGTGAATTAATCGATTTTTTGAAGGGAAGATATAAAGAATTACCCTCATTTAATAAAATTATTCTTTATGCACCAACTTGGCGTAGATGGGGGAAAACACGCTTTTTTCCATTTGATGATTCTAATTTAAAGGAAATAAACGATTTTTTGGACAGAAGCAATTGCCTATTATTTCTTAGGGGACATTTTAATGTTTTTCAAGCAAGCAATATCAAATTTGAATCAAGTCGGATTTTAAATTTGGATCCCAGCGTATTGGAAGAGATACAGTCTTTCTTGCCATTTGTCGATGTTTTAATAACTGATTATTCATCAATATATCAAGATTTTCTAATATTAGAACGACCTACGATATTTATTCCATATGATTTGGAGAAATGGGAAGAACTACTGGGAATCCCTCTAGATTATGACTTTTTTGCACCAGGATATAAGGTAAAAACACAAAAAGAGTTTTTAAACGCTTTAAAAACATATTTAGATAATCCAGAAAAGCATCTTGCAGAAAGAAAAGTAGTAAAAAAATTATTATTCAAATATGATGATGGTAACTCTTGTGAAAGGGTTCGAGATTTAATTATTAAATTATTAAAAGACGGGTATAATGGTGAATCGTTATGAAATATGAATTAATGCCTATCGGAAAACTTAGAGCACTTGAATATGTATTTCCCCATCATCTAAAAAATTTAACAAAAATGATTTATCGAGATAATATTATGAGGCGTGCATTGATCGTAGAAAAAGAACATAATATAGTACTTGATGGCTCGCATAGACATGTATTTATTGCAATGGAAGGTTTTGCATTTGCTCCAGTTCATTATGTTGATTATAACGATCCACACATAAGAGTTGGTACACATCGGATGCATAGAATTCTTGTTGATGGTCCAGTTAATATTTCAAAAAAAGAAGTAATTAGAAGGGGAACAACTGGAGATTTATTTCCTCCACGAACCACAAGACATTTTTTCCCCTTTTTAACACCAGAAATTGATATTCCTTTATCAGAATTGGGAAGAAGAGAATCCATCGATATGAAAAATCATATAGCGAATGTTGACGTTCAAAAAGAAATAGATCATAATAAAAAATATATACAAGAGATTGAGGAAGAAACAGATGAAATAATTAGGTATCTTGAAGAGGGAAGACGAACTAAAAAATACCTTAGTACACAGATAAATGAAATGGAGAAACAAAAAGGTAAATAAACACCAAATGTTTTTATCCAATGCTTTTAATCTAATTTAATATAATTTAGAAGATCATCGATACCAATATCTAAAGCATCAATAACCTCATTTTTAGATATTTTCTTATATTTATTTGTGGACAATTCCCAGACAACAGAAAATTCTGTACATGCCAAAACTACAACATCAACATTATTTAGGGAGTTTATCAATCCAACTAATTTCAAATAAGTTTTATTCGAAATTTTTTGTTGTTTTACAGCCTCAATAACTTCTCTTAAATCATTGAATTGTTGCTCTGTTGGATATTTAATTGTAAAATTCTCATTTAGATAAAAATCATACACTTTTCCTAAGATAGTCCCTTCAGAAGCCAATACACCAATAATCTTGTAACCCTTTTTCGCACAATAATTATCAACACTTTCTATCATATTGAATATTTTTAACGAAGGGTCTTTGTCTAAGACTTTTTTTAAAAAATAATATGCTGTATTACATGGAATGAACACAATATCTGCACCAATTTTATGTAAGTTTTTAATAGAATTGCAAATGCCTGATATTAGTTCTTCAACTTTTTCATTATATAATATAGCTCTTACTCGACTAGGGAGTTTTGGATTATTGTCGATAATCACATGGGGATAATCCCATTCTTTTTTTGCAGGAGTTTTATCTAATATCTTTTTTAATGTAGATACTGTTGCATATGAGCCCATTCCTCCCAAGACTCCTAAAGTTTTTTCTTTCATTTAATCAGCCGCCTTTTTCATTAAGTAAAAATAGTTGGTATTGTAATTCTTCTTTTTTACTTGCATTATATACCATAATCTAATCCTAAATAAATGTTTTAGTAGTGGATATAAATGCGATAATCGCCATTTTTCTAAGAAACCAAAATAATATGACAGGGAATATCCTTCGTTTTCAATATATTTAACACAAAGAAATTGTCTTTTTTCAAATAAATTGATAAGATCTCTCCAATATCTGTATATTGTTGGAGGATTTTTTCTCTTAAACTTTTTATATGTTGCTACACTTTCTCTCAGGATAATGACTCCATCATCCCTTAATAAATTCTTTAATTTATCAATCGCGATTTGTAAATCATCATCTGATATATACATCAATACTCCACCTACAAAAATAACGTCATATTTATTATGTTCACATATATTTAACAGATCACAAACTTCGACAACAACATTTGCTACCTTAGAGTTTTTAATATTCCGTTTTGCTAATTCAATTGCTTTCTGAGACGAATCTACTCCTTTCCCAGATTTGAAACATCTTGATAGAGCTATCAAATATTCTCCTTCACCGCACCCTATATCCAAAAATTTTTCACAATTAATCTTTCTAGATGTGTTAAGTAGACTCATTATGATATTCATTTCATAATTGAATCTATTTTTATGGCATTTTTTAGATACCGCCAAAAATCCACCTTTTCCGTTTAGATATGCTTTATTCCAAAAATTCTTAACTTTTTTATATTCATTTTTCAGATTATATCTCTCCTTCAATCACATTTTTCACCCAATAACTGTGAAGCAATGGCTAAATCATCAGTTGTATCGACTTCCCACCATTTTGCTTTATGAATATCTAAAAGTGCAATTTTCTTCTGTTTGATATAGTCAGCTACTGCTAGATCATAATAGTCATTTACCTTACCATCATCTACCCTTTTCTTAATTTGGCTCATAAATTCTCTTTTAAATTTCATTATTCCAATCGATTTAAATTCATTTGACATCACCTCTTTTGATTTGTTTCTTGTAATGATTAATTCAGATGCATCTCCATTTTTATCACTGATTATTTTTGCACCATCCATGCCCTTTAAAAAAACCTTACAAGCAATAAATTCTTCATTAATACTATCAAAAACGGTGCTGAAACCATCGAAGTCTAGAATTATGTCTGACTCTATAATAAAAAATGTTTTTGAAGTTAACTTATTATTACAGAGATAAAGTGAATAAATATTATTAGTTTTATCAAATATCGGATTTTCAACGTATTCGATTTTTAAATTCTTATACCTATTTGAGATTCTATTAAACAACATTTCTTTTTTATATCCTACTGCAACAATTACTTTATTAATTTTATTGGCGAATAAATTCAGATTATCTAAAGTCCAAAAAATTATCGGTTTTCCATGAATTTCTATTAATGGTTTTGGCATGTTTCTTGTCAATTCTTTTAATCTCTTACCTTGGCCCGCTGCTAAGATAATAACATCCAACATTTTAAGCACCTAATAAAATATTCAACCTTTACCTTTTATTTCTCTATAGATATATCTATACATTTTTCTAATATTAAGAATGTCAATAAAAAAATTGAATTCTTTTTTTGTAAATTCTCTTGCAATAATCAACATCAGGAGATAGATACCTAAACCAATCATTGCAAATCCTAAAAGATGATACCATCGAACTAGTAGAACTAGAGAGCCAATGTAATACAATATGCCAGCCATGATTAGACCAGCGATAATATGACGAGGAGTATGGCTCTGCAATAGTTTTATTCCTGTCAACTTTTTTGCGGCTAACCTTAATCCAAAAAATCCAACTAGGCTTGACATGACAGTTGCAACTGCTGCACCAGTCGGGCCATTAATTCCAATAGTTGAAAGAAGCCCACTTTTAGGAATAAACAAGTAATTTAAAGAAATATTAGTGGCACATATAGCAATCCCAACTTTTGCTGCAACGCCTGGCCTATTTATACCACTTATGAGAGAAGAATATGGTATTCTAAGACCTGCAATGAGAGCATAAATTGTTAGTGTAACAAGCACTGATGCTGCTGGTAAAAAGGCACTGCTTAACATGATATTGATCACTGGTTTGGCAAATATTATTACTAATACTATTGGAGGGATCATTACCATTGAGATGTATCGTTCTGCCAAATGAGTTGTTTCTTTAATCTTTTCAAAATTTTTACTTGAATGATGTTCTGAAAGCATCGGAAAAAGAACGATGCCAATAGCTGAAGAGAAAACAAGAATGATTTGTAATATCTGTTGAACAGTAAAGTAATATCCAACTTCTACGGATGTCCAAAAATATCCAATCATTATCTTATCAATATTGACGGAGATGACTCCAATAACTGAGATGAGCATTATTGGCAAGGCAAAGGAAAAATAACTTTTAAAAAGATTAAAGCTAGGTTTTTTTATGGGATATTTTCTTAACAGCCACATTCCAACAAAAAACGTTGTAGCCACTGCAAATACATAGGTCATTGCAAAAGAACCAATTGCATGTATTGCAATGAAGTGCTGAAGTGGCCAGAGAAACTGAGGCCAGTTAACTGCAGGTGCAATACTTACTCCCACTATACTGACACCAGCTAAAACAACAAGTATTTCAAGAGGGACCTTAACAATATTTTCAAAGATTCCTGTGACCTGCCGTTTTGCAATTTCCCTTCTTCCTTGAAAAGTAACTGTTGCTATTTGTGCAAGATTTAAAAAAATATAATAAACAACAAAAACAAGAATTACCGATTCTGTCGTCGCATCAGTGAAACCTCCGTTAAAAAAGTTTCTCCAGACGTAAATAGCAATGAATACAACAGCTACCATTAAACTTGTAAGAATCAGTTTGATTGCAGCATATGTTCCTATACATGTACCAAGGTCTTTTCCTTCAGATATTCTTTTTACATGAGCTGACGAAAAACCAAGGTTAGCTATAATATTAAACAGTGCAAGGAAAGCCATAGCAAATCCGACAATGCCCAGAGCCTCAGGCGCAAATCCTCCCCAAAGTTTAGCAATGACAATGAGGCCAATCCAACCAAGAAAGCGAGTAAAGAATTGTGATGTTACAATGAGAAAGGATTTCCTAGCAATCATAACATGAGAGCAAATAAAAAAGATGTATATAAATGAGTCACATTCGTGATCGGTTAAGAGCAGTTTACTAAACATTTTATCCTATAAAGTGCATTCCATTTTTTAGGACGGGATGCGTTATGGTAAATAAGAAAAATGGTGAGATACTTAAGGAAGAAAGAACCTTGTCTAAACAACGAGATCAATGATCTACATTTGCTACCTGATTTTATTTTATTATTATTTTTCTAAAAGTTTTATGCGTTGGTTATAAGAAAACTATAAATTGTATTGCAGCATTTATTGTTTGAGAGGATGAGAAAAATGCACAAATTACAAGTGTTTACTAGAGTGGTTATTTGTTTTTTAATTATATGTAGTAGTTTCTGCCTATTTGTGGGTGAAAAAAGTAAAGCAGATAGCAATAATATCTACGTGAATGTTGCCTATCTTTATAGTAACGGTGATGGTAGTGCAGATCGGCCATATCGTAGTATTCAACAGGCAATTAATGCAGCAAACAATGAAGATCACATTTTTGTTTTTGAAGGAACATATAATGAAACAATAGTTATTGATAAGCAGATTTCTTTAATGGGTTTAGATCGGGATAACACTGTTATATCAAGATGTGGAGATTCTCATCGGAATCTTATTGAAATCAATGCGGATTATGTGACATTTGAAAATTTTACAGTTACTGATGTTGGCAATCGAAATTTGGTTGCTTTGATGTATGTGACATCTGACTATGTTAGCCTCCATAGTAATAAAATAACAGAAAGTCTCACTTGGGGAATGTATTTTGATTCATCAAGTGATAATACTATTGGTAACAATATTATTAGTGGCACAAAAGGCGTTCGCTTGGTTTCGTCTAACAACAATGTTTTTTCAAACAATGATTTCAAGGATTGCAAAGAAACTGCCATTCAATTGTCTTCTTCAAATAGTAATATTGTTTATGACAATAGCATTGATAATAGTAAATTTTCGATTCTTTCACAATCCAGTAGCAACAACAAGATAATAAAAAATGTCATCGAAGACAGTGATATCGATGGCATCAAAATATCTGGAGGAAGTAACAATACTGTAGAAAATAATACTATTACTAGTAGTGGAAGCAATGGTGTTTTTCTCACTTCTTCAGATAGCAAAATTTTTGGAAATAAGTTAGATAATAATCAACAAAGCATCAACCTCGGCGGTTCAGATTGTCTGATATATAATAACTCTATAAAAAATTCTCGAGTATGGGGTGTTTATACCAGTCCTTCAAGTAGCGGTAATGTAATTTATTTGAATTATTTTCTGAATAATGCTGCTAATGCCAAAGCATATGGAGATAATCAATGGTATTATGATGGCCAGGGTAATTATTGGGATGATTACAAAGAAGTTGACAAAGATCTTGATAAAATAGGAGATACTCCTTACTCAAAAGGAGGCGTCTGGGATCCATATCCTTTAGGGTCTTTCCTCGTTCCTCCTCAAAAGCCAGATAATCCATCTCCATCAGATGAAGCTGAAGATGTTGGTTTATCTATTACTTTAAGTGTGAATGTTAATGATGTAGATAGTGATTTGGTTGATGTATATTTCTATCGGGCATCTGATGATAAACTCTATGGTACGGATTACGATGTTCAGAGTGGCAGTACGGCATCATGTAATTTTATTTTACCGTTCGAGACCACATTTCTTTGGTATGCAGAAGTTACTGATGGTAGGTTAGAAAACCGATCTGATATATGGATTTTTACTACAAGGCAAATACCTCCATTAAATGAGCAACCAGTTGCAAATCCTGGTGGACCGTACACTTCAGTTATCGGTGAAGAAATAACGTTTGATGGATCAGGCAGTCATGATCCTGATGGAACAATTGATTTCTACCGATGGAGCTTTGGTGATGGAAGTAGTCAAATTCTGTCAATATCTCCCACACATAGTTATTCCAATGCTGGTACATATATCGTTGCTTTGACGGTGGTTGATAACAACGGGCGAAGCAGTACAGAAACAACTACTGTTATAGTATCAGCGTCTTCTCCAAATATCCCTCCTGATGCCTCTATTAATGTACTTTCTTTTGCAGATGCTTTTGAAGATATAACGTTTGATGGCTCTGATAGTATTGATAATGATGGAATGATACTCAATTATACGTGGGATTTTGGTGATGGAAATTTAGGTTATGGTAGTTTAGTGGTACATGACTATGTTGAGTCTGGGACATATACTGTTATGTTAACAGTTGTAGATGACAATGGTGATAGTGATATAGCTTCAACAACGATTACTGTAGATTTTTCTGTTTCTGAAGAAAATCCATTTTTTACCTATCTGATACCCATCATTATATCAATTGTAATCCTAGTTATTGCTGTAGTAGGTGTTATTTTTTGGCGTCGGCGTAGAGAATAATTCAAAAACTATAAGTTACTTTTCTTGTTACAACAGTTTTGTGGTTTGTTGTGAGAAGATGCTCTATTGTAATGGTTTTTGTTCTCTTCATCAGTATTTTTTCCGTTTTTTTACCCGTAGGCGTTTGTAAAGACGAAGAGGGAAAAACATTCATCGTACAAACTGATGGCGACGGTAACTATACTCGTATTCAGGATGCTATTGATGCAGCAAATCCTGGGGATACGATATATGTTCGCCCGGGAGGGTACTATGAAAATCTTGTAGTAAATAAAACAATCTCTTTAGTTGGTGAAGATAAAAACACAACAATAATTAATGGTAACAATAGTGGATATTATACAATCCTCATTCAAGATAGTGGGGTGAACATTAGTGGGTTTACCATTCAAAACAGCACCGTTGGTGTTTATGTTGCAGGAAATAAAAGCATAAATAATATTATGATTAGAAATAATATTATAAATAATAACAAAGGAGGAATCTTTTTAGGTAATTTGTCCAACAACAATGTTATTTCTAAAAATATAATCACAAATAATAGTGGTGAAGGCATTCGTCTTTTTAGATCATTTAACAACTTTATTTATGAAAACAACATAACAAATCAGGAAAATTTTGCTATTGTCTTATGGGATTCATCGTGTTCTAATGTTATCTCTCAAAACACTATTTTGAATAACAAAAAGGGTATTGGTCTGAAACGATGGTCAGATAATAATCTTATATCTAATAATACTATTCTGGAGAATGGTGGTTCAGGTAATACTATTCTGGGGGATGCTGGTTCAGGTATTTCTTTTTCATACTCTTACAAGAATAGTATTTCTGGAAATAGTATTTGTAATAATATTAAGGGTGTTTATCTAGGGGATTCTTCTGAGAACGTTATTTCTGCAAATATTATTTGTGATAATTATTACGGTATCTATTTGTATGATTCGATAAATAATACTATTGATTCGGATAATATTTTTTCTGGAAATGATCAAGATATCTCAGAAGGATCTAAAACTTTTAAAACGCCAGGTTTTGAATTA